>DAIDIX010000076.1:0-5451 GCA_027451645.1 Candidatus Dormiibacterota bacterium
GCACTGTATTCCTTGCATGCTGGGGCAGATACAACATTCCGCACCAGACACGCCAGTACATCTACACCTTCACAGGGTGCACGCTTACCGTAAGCGGGACAGGTCCAGCGAAGACAGCGAGCGCATCGCTCTCCGGTACCACGCAGTACCTGAATCCAGTGAGCCATCCCAACTTCACCCTGAATCCTGTGGCTGATGCTGGTGCCCTCATCCACATGGGGAGCCAGTATGTCGGCAACCTCATGCGCAACGCGAAGTCAGAGCTCAGCTACCACATCGAGGAATGTGGTGGACATCCCTTTGCTTCCCACTGGTACACATGGCCAATCATGTACCACCCGGTATTCATGTACTCTGCATCAACTGCAACGACAACTGCTGACATTACGAATGTCGGGAATCCTGCTGTCTGGTGGGGCGCGATCGCAGCACTTCTTGTGCTTGTGGGTGCAGTTCCACGGACTCTAAAGGAGAAGATTGGACTGTACATGCTGCTCCTCCTGACACTGGTGTGCACCATCATTCCATTCCATGCAGCAGAGCAGTCACCACTCGTCTCAAACCGGGTCAATCCAACGCATGTCATGGTGGTTGCTGGCATCCCCCTCTTTGACGTGGGCATGTTCCTGCTCGCAGTGCTCGGCTTTGTACTGGTTGCATATGGCATGAGAAGAAAGGCATTTCTCCCGGCCTTTGCTGTAGTGAGCTATCTTGTGGCCTGGTACATGTGGGAACCGGGCAACCAGGCGCGAATCCTCTTTTTCTACCATGCACTCTCGATGCTCCCATTCATGGCAATTGCCATAGCCTGGTGCCTTGCGAAGGTACGGGAGATGACACTTGTTGTCAGGGGAAGGGAAGTACCGCTCTCGTTTGTTGCCTATGCAGGACTTCTTGTCATATTTGCAGGATTCCTCTTTTTCTATCCAATTTTCACTGGACTTCCCATGTCAACTGCCAATCATGCGATGCGGATCTGGGTGGATATGCAATGATGCCGCTTGGAGCCTGGAGCATCCTTGCGGGATGGGGGCTCGTTGGAGCCTATATTTCTGGAGCATTTCTTCCTGGTCTCCGCTTTGGACAGCGGATACTCGTCAGTGGAGTGCTTGGAACGACAGTTGCAGTTGGAACGACGTACATTGCAGCACTCGCAGTCGGCCTGACTCCAACAGCCATACTGCTGGGAGTATTCATTCCGCTCATCGTTGCTGCAGCATGCCAGCGACTGTTTCATTCAGGTGGTGATGCACGTGACGCCTGGAAGTATTCCTGGAGTTCGTGGTATTCCCAGTCTCCAGAGGCACTCCTTTTCCAGTGCGTGATGTGGGTAGTTGTTGTGGGCAGCAGCATTGCCCTCTTCAGCTCGATGTTCCTAGTGCGGTGGGACGGTGCAGTCGTCGCAAGATTCCCGACTGTATGGGCAGACTGGGCACTTCACCTCGGTATGGCACAGAGCTTTGCAATAGGTCACAACATCCCTGCGAAGAACATAGTTTTCGCCAATACTGCGATGTACTATCCTCCGCTTCCCGACCTCGCGCCAGCATTGTTGCGCATGGGTGGACTTCCCATTGTCACTGCTCTTGATCTCATGAGCGGGCTTGGCATTGCAGGGCTCGTGCTTGCAGTCTATATGCTTGCAGACGAACTTATTGGACGATCCACAGCTGCAGCTGCCGTGGTCTTCATACTTCTCCTTGGAGGCGGCCTCGGTTTCTGGGGAGTTGCAGCAGCTGCATGGAAGATTGCATGTGTCCATGCGCATATGGGCGCAGGGACGTGTACATTTGAGAACCTGCTGCAGGTGTCGCCGGGACGGGCTGCAGCAATGGCATTCCGTGCCATTGGGTACATCCCGCATGTCCTTGCCAACCAGAGCGTGAACTATGACGGTCTCGAGACTTCAGTGACAATCCCAACGGGCATTGTATGGAATACTCCACTCTTCACCTGGTGGCTCCCGCAGCGCACATTTGTCGTAGGAATGTGTGTGGCAGTGACAGGACTGCTCGCACTCGTGAGAAATGCCACTTGGAAGAGGAGTGGCATTGTTCTCGGACTCATGTTCGGGTGGCTGCCAATAATCCATGTGGAGAGCTATCTCGTCGTTGTGGGTTTCACACTCATCTGGACAGTCTTTCGACGGGACAGGGCATGGCAGTGGACATGGCTGGGACTTCTCGTCATTGGTGGTGCGTTTGCATACCAGCTCGGCTCTGTACAGCATGGCAGTGCACTGTCAGGGAACGAGTATCCGTGGATCGATGTGGGATGGTATCCCACTGTTCCGGTGAAGGTTCTCGTGAGCCTGCCAGCACTCATCCAGGCTGTCGGGTCGTATGTCCATGACGTGTTCACAGTACGGTATTGGGGACACTGGCTTGTGAATTGCGGCATTGCAGTTCCCTTCACGTTCGTATGCGGTGCTCTTCTTGTATGGTCAGCTGTGCGCCCTGCAGGAGCCATTGCACGGGCAACAGGCAGGTGGTGGAAGGCTGAGGCGAAACTCCTCATATTCGGGGGAATCGGGATATTCTTCCTTGCGACGACTATCGTATTCCAGCCCTGGTACTGGGACAACACGAAGTTTCTTGGCTACTGGTATCTCGCTATTGCCCTTGGCATCACTGCAGCAGCATGGCGAATGCGGAGCATCTGGACTGCATGGCTCCTTCGTCTCGGAGTGGTGACAATGGTGCTTACGGGGGCTGTTGTCATGGTCCGATGGGGTCCATGGACTCCACCTGCGGACCAGATACTCCAGGACTATGTCCTCATGACTCCTGCTGATGTGCATCTTGCGGATGCAGTTGTCCTCAATACGTCACCCCATGCTGTCTTCGCAACGGGGATGTCACATGAGGATCCTGTCATGATTCTCACTGGCCGGCAGGTTGTCGCAGGCTATGAGGGCTGGCTCTGGAGTTATGGCCTGGACTACCTTCCACGGAAGACAGCACTTGCCGCAATACTTGCTGGCTGCAATGCATCCATCCATTCGTCCACATGTGCAGTGCAGGGACTTCTTCGGCAGTACGATGTCTCATATGTGGAAGTGGATACAGTGCATGCAGATGGTCTTCCTGCCAATGCACTCTGGTGGCAGGAACAGGGGCTTCCGGTTGCTGCATCGGAAGCCGGGATTACTGTCTATGATGTCCGTGGAGTGAGCGGAGCATGACACCAGATACACTTACCGTTGTCATCCCTGCATTCAATGAGGCCCAGGTCATTGGGAGTGTTGTGCGGAAGGTGGATGCAGCCCTCCACCGGGAGGGTGTCTCTGCATTCTCCATACTCGTCGTGGATGATGGGAGCACGGACTCGACCAAGGAGGAAGTGCTTGCATGCAGGGCAGATGGCATTCCCGTGCAGGTAGTACAGCATTCCCGGAACAGGGGGTATGGACTGTCACTTCGCAGCGGGTTTGTGCGGGCAGCTTATCCGCTCATCTGGCTTCTTGATGGTGATGGCCAGTTCGATCCTGCGGATGTCCACATTCTGTTCGAGCACTACAGAGAAGGTGCAATGGTGTGCGGATACAGGGCGAAGCGAGCAGATCCCTGGCAGCGGAAGTTCGCAAGCTTTGCGTTCTTCACGTGTGTCCGTCTCGTGTTTGGCCGGCTTGGTGTGCGTGATGTCGACTGCGCATTCAAGCTCATCCCCAGGGATGCAGTTCTCGCACTAACCTCAACGGGTGCAATGATTTCGACGGAGATGATTCTCACTGCACGAAAGCATCACCATCGCATCATTCAGGTTGCAGTTCCCCACTACCCACGAAGGACCGGGAGCCCCACAGGCATGCGACCCCGTGTCGTTCTTCGGGCATTTCGCGAACTTCTTGTTCTGAGGAGCAGACCCCCGAGATGAGGATTGATGCCCATGTTCACCTCATTCCCGATGCAGTACGGGAAGATCCTGCAGCCATGCGGGAGTCGGATCCGTGGTTTGCCGAGTGCTTTCCTGAGGGAAAGGGCATGGGTGATGCTGTGCAGCTCAGCGCAATGCTCGATGACCAGAAGCTCGATGCCTGCATTCTTGCAGGATGGCCCTTTCGCAGCATTGATGACTGCCATGCAATGACAGAGGCTGCAGCAGGAGCAGCACGTCAGGATGCACGGATTGCATTCCTTGGCATGATCCATCCGCTCGATCCCAATCTCGATGATGCCCTTGATCATGCGCTCAAGCTTGGATGCTGCGGAGTGGGAGAAGTGAATGCGGATGGCTTTGGCATTCACGATGACAGGCTCCTCTACAGGCTTGCTGAAGCATGTGCGGACAGGAAGCTCCCACTTCTTGTGCATTGCAGTGAGCCTGTTGGCCATGCATATCCCGGGAAGGGAACATTCGCGCTTCACCGGATTGAGAAGCTGCTTCAGGCTGTTCCACGATGCACAATGGTGCTTGCCCACCTTGGAGGAGGATTCCCGTTCTACGCTGTGATGCCTGAGGTGCGCGAGCTCCTCTCGCATGCATATGTCGACACTGCTGCAGCTCCCTGGCTGTATCAGCCGGAAGCACTCACCCGTGTCGCGGATTCATGGGGCTGGGAGAGGATCATCTTTGGGTCCGACTTCCCTCTCATGGCAAAGAAGAAATTCACGAAGTGGCTCAACATTCAAGGGATGGCAGTACCCGAGGAGGTCTGGGGAGACACTGCTGCACGGATATATGGGATTCTTCCCAATCAGGAGAATGATGGCTGAGATGCACTCTTTGAGGGTGACTGGGCAGGTCCTGTGCTTGGAGGTGTGAACGGCTTGCCATTTACTGCAGTGAGGGTGGCACGCCAGACAATGCGGTCATAGTCTCTCCACCAGGGAGTGCAGGTGATCATTGTCAGGTTGTAGCCTGTTGTACCGTTGAGCTGGGTCACCTGGCTTGGTGCAAGTACCCACTTGCCGGTGATTGTGTAGGTGTACACATTGCACTGCCTGTCCTGAACCTCAACTGTCTGCTGCGTGTTCAGCTGGTCGATGTACTCGAAATCCGGCTCACGGTGGAAGGCAACGATAATGTTTCCCTGACCGCCTGGTGAAGGGCTCTGGTACCAGTGGACAGCAGATCGGTCATTGAGCAGGGACCAGTTCCCGTTTCCTGCCACCAGTGCATAGCCGTACTGGGAGAGGGAGGGAAACGTGACCAGCATGAAATCACTTGTGGGAGAGGTGCTCGCTGCACATGTCGATGGTGTAGCGCCTGGGGACGATGTGACATGGGTGGGAGATCCGTGTTCCCATGCCTGAATGGCAGTCGAGTCTGCCTGTGATCTCTGGATGAGACCAATCACAGGGCCGACTCCTATGACGAGTCCTGCAATGATGAGCAGCAGTCCTATGCTGCTCCCAAGGAGCTTCGCATGTTTCATGATCGTGCATGTCCTCCAGTTCCATCATACGTCAGAGGAGGAAATTCCGTTACGAGGAGGACACCTGCTCCATC
>DAIDIX010000076.1:5461-7955 GCA_027451645.1 Candidatus Dormiibacterota bacterium
ACGACCTCGTCGAGAGTAGACTGCATGACACCCCTGATGACGAGTCCACGGATATCCGTGAACACCTCCTCGAGTGGCCTGTCCTTGGCAGCAGCATCATCAAGGAGGGTCTCAACCTTTGCAGCGGACCGCTGCAGGTGATCCCGGGCAATCGTCTTCAACTCATCAAGATGATCCTTGAGCGGATTTGCTGACGGAGCTGGTACAGCAGCAGTAGAGGAGGTGTAGGCTTCCTCTGGTGCATTGTCGTCATCATCCGTTCCCGAATCCTCAGGAAGAGCAAAGAGGTCATCGTACGAGACGTCAGACGAGAGCTGGGCTGATCCTGCTACCTCCTCATTCAGCGACTCGTCATCGTCTCCAGCACTCTCGGCTTGTTGCTCCTCCACTTGTGCAGTGGGAGGAGTCTGGACGAGAGCTGCCCGCCGGATGCGCATTGTTCCCTGGGAACCTCGGAACAGTGCATCGAGGAGAGTCGGATCTCCGAGGACGGGGTGATCTTCTGTATATGTAGCTACCTGATGGCCATCGACAATGCAGGTCACGCCACGACCCTTCGGTGTTGACACCTCGATGATGTAGGTTCCTTCCCTGGAGAGCATGTCCTGCAGAAGTGCTGGCCAGTTTGTCCATGCAAGCCGGAGGTCGTCGTAGCACAGGTCACCACGGAGGACAGAGGGGATGACATCAACAACATCCTCTTCAAGCTTGTGGGCAGTGACAGTAGCCTCAGAGAGGGACTTGATTCTCTTCAGTGCGACATCGCCGAGAAACCGGTGTCCACCACTGAAACAGTACACATCAATGATTGCATTCGCTTTCACGAGGATGACTCCGACAGCACCCTCTTTTCGGATGACCATCACTCCGTTTCCGAGAGCTGGAGCAAGGGCTTCAAGGATGACTGCCTTTGCAGGGATATTCTCGAATACGGGAGTACCCTGGGGGAGCAGGGGAATGAGGTCGTGCTCTGATTCGAGATCAGCTGCAGTGCCGTGTTGATTCACTGACGACTCCTCTTCATGAACTGTATCGTAGTCGCTCACCCGTAACGGCCCAGTGACGGTTCTGCACGAATGCGGTGCCAGATTGCTCCAGCGAGTGAGGCTTCTCCTGCAACATAGTACCCTCTTCACATGGAGTTGTTGGATTCAGCGAGGAAATGGTACTGGGCACTGGTTATTCGCCTTGTTCCTGCAGAACCAACCCTGGAGCAGCAGCTGTTCACGATCTACCGGATAGGGCTCATTGCCCTTGTCAGCAGCAGTGTCGTGATTCTCGGTGCAGCCCTGTGGACAGCAGCAGTGGCTGGTGCAGCTGGAGTGGTCATGTTCATTGTGGGCTTCTTCTGCTGTGCTGCAGTCGGTGCAGCTGACCTTATTGTGGTGGGACTCATCCACCAGAGTGCGGTTGTCCCGCTTCGAGAACTGCTCAATGCGATCCAGGGAGGCGGGAAGGGCTTTGCATCTCCTCCAGCACGGGCTCCTGCAGAACTGCAGCAGCTCCGTTCCGCAATGGAGATGCTTGCAAAGCGAGCGGAGGGAACACGGGCCAGGGAGGCTGCAGAAGCGCAGGAAGGCAAGTCCCGTGACACGACCCTCAGGTACATCCTCCGGTATGCCTCCGATGTTGGGGGATCTCTCAATGCAGGGACGATTACTGCTGCGCTCTCGGACATTGCCATGGCCATAGGCGGGTACCGGTATGCCCAGGTATGGCAGGTTAATGAGCTGGACAATTCCCTCAAGCTTGCCCATTCCACAGTACCTGCGAAACTTGCACAGGCTCTCTCGCTCAAGTCGAGCAAAGAAGGCAGGGCTGCCATAGAACGTGCTCTGGGAGCTGCACATGCAATACCGTACCGGCTGAGTGATGGGAAAACCCAGGGAGTGGCAGTGCCCATGGTGCATGGACTCTCAATGCTCGGTGCGATAGAGCTCATTGAGCAGACGAATCTTCCGACAGTTGATGATCCCATTGCTGCCCTCGAGCTCCTTGCCCAGTACGCAGCAACGGATCTTGTTGCTGCACGCCTCCATCAGGAAGTGGAGGCACGGAGCGAGACAGATGGACTTACACGCATCTTCAACAGGAGAAAGCTTGATGCGGATCTCCGGTCCGAGGTTGCACGAAGCGTGCGGTATGGGCATCCGCTCTCAATCCTCATGATTGATGTGGATCATTTCAAGAAGTTCAATGACACCTATGGCCACCAGCTTGGGGATGAGGTCCTGAAGACTGTGGCTGCGACACTCCAGGAGAGCAGCCGGGAGACGGACAGCGCATACCGGTTTGGGGGAGAGGAGTTCGTACTTGTGCTGCGGGAGACGGAGCTTGATGCTGCACGGGATGCTGCAGAGCGGTTTCGCCAGAAGGTTGAGAAAGTTGCCGATGGGGCCAAGCTGCCAAGCCAGGTAACTGTCTCAATAGGGGTGTCTGCTGTAGGTTCCGAGACCTCTTCAATCGATTCGCTCATTGAGGCAGCTGATGAGGC
>DAIDIX010000077.1 GCA_027451645.1 Candidatus Dormiibacterota bacterium
CCAACACTTGGTGCCTGGGCTGACTGTGGCTCCACAAGCTACCCTGACACACTCTTCTGGGCACCATATACGGATCCGGAGCCGCAGCTGACGAATCTCAATCCTGCTGTCGACTTCATTGTCAACAGTTCCGGAGCAGTGCTCTATCCGAATCCTGTCCCTGCAGGCAATCCTGTGTCGACATGGAACAGAGGTGGCACACCAATCAACTACAACTGGGGATGTGTCTCCTATGCTGGAGTCTCACTGCCCGGATACTCGTTCAGCACGTCGAAGTCAAGCGCCATTGGTGATGGCAGCATTACGGATGGCATACCCCACATGCTGGTGCTGCATCAGTTCACTGCAACAGCAGCAAGCGGCACCATAGGGTTCGTGGGCTGCCCAGCAAGTGGCCAGCATCTCGGACCAAACGGCGGCTACTCGATCTGCTCGTACGGGAATCCTGCCCAGGAAGAGGTGGTTGCCACAATCTACACAGATGTTGTTCCTGACAGCTATTCATGGAACTTCACTTCAGCAACATCCATCTCGCCTGGTGGAGGAGCTGGAACGCCAATAGCAGCGATGGCACACACATATGAGCATGTTCATCCTGCAGCAACGGGAGGTCCAAAGGTCCAGATTGTTGCCACCCGGACTGTTCGGGAAAGCTGCACGTACTACACGATCACAAACAATCAGCCACCATCTGCTCCCACAGCGTGCACGACTTCCGTATTCACGCTGTCTGCTGGAGGAAGCTGGTGGGCAAGCGGAACTTCTGGGAAGCCGTCCTGCCCAAATCCACTCCCCACAACAAATTCCATCTGTGGCACCCAGACATTCGCATCGAACACATTTGATGTGCAGCAGATTGTCCCCATTCCGGGCAGCTCATAGAACTTCAGGACTGAGCAGCTCGATGCTGCTGGAGCTACGTACGGGCAGGTGCATCCCGTACCCGCTCGACAAGTGCAACAACGTGGAGTGCAAAGGTTGGCAGGACTAGTACGATACCGAGGATCAGTGCAACCCAGTCCACTGGACCTCCAGCTAGTCGAACGAAATAGCAGATCACGAATGTTGCACCTACGAGCGCAGTGTTCCGTCTACCCCACTTCGTATGCACAAGCTCCGGACGCTTTCCCATGACGAAGATGATTGGCGTGAGGAGAAATGGACCGCAGTAGCGGATCACAATGGCAATGCATAGCCACAGTGGAATGATCCCGCGGTTCCAGCACCCAAGTGCCCCAATGCTGAAAAACACTACATCAGAAGCGGGATCCAGTGCCTTGCCCAGAATTGTAGTTGGCCCCCACCTCCTGGCCCAGTACCCATCAGCTGCATCAAAGAGGCCAACCGTCACGCCAAGAACAGCCCACCAGAGAAGTCCCTCCCGTCCGGAAAAGGGAAGAAACGCTGCAAGTACGAGTGCGTACGTAAGCCAGGCCCGGAGTGCAGTAAGGCCGTTTGGCACACCAAGCGCGTTCTCTGGTGTCCCATCAGGCCTTCTGAGCCACGGAAGTGCAGCAATGAACACTGCACAGACAAACACCCACCAGAGTGCTGCAAAGACAATGAGAAGCAGTATCGGGGGATGGTGCTGAGACCGTGCAAGGAGAAGTGCAGAGACACCTGCAAGGATGACAGCTCCTGCTGCTGCCCATGCCACCAAAGACAGGATCTGCCTTTTCCGGTCTCCCCGAGGAACCTGAATTGAATGATTCATGCTTGAAGAATCCTACACTGTCACTGGACACTGTTGCATGAACTGGCACACTTCGGTATCTCTCCCATGAAACTGCTCCCTCTCCTCCTGAGGCTCCTCCTGCGCACTGTGCATCTCAGAACTTCACGAAATCCTGCCGGATGGATACCTTCCAAGCCAGCAGTCTCAGGGATGAGACGGCTGTTCCACCGTCTCCGTCTCATCCTCCTTCTTGCTGCGGGAGGAGTACTCTGCCTCATGGGCATGCCACTCAGTCTCATTCCGCCCCACTGGCCAGGAATCGAGCTTCTTGGAATTGCCTGCATTCTCATGCTTGCTGCAGTCCTTGTCGGATTCCGGCAGTCAGGAACACCGCACAGCAGCATCTAGCTGAGATACGGAGCAAGCTTCATCGAGTGCTGGGCAGTATCCATGATGAGTTCGCTTACTGTCGGGTGCGCATGGATGATCTCTCCCAGCTCCTCGCCAGTGAGTCCATCACTCATTGCAACGCCAATCTCATGTATCACTTCGACTGCATGGACACCCATGACAGTTGCACCGAGGATGATTCCACTTCCCTTCTCGAGAACGAGAGATGCAACACCGTCCGACTCTCCCTCGGCAAGTGCCTTGCCATTTCCCCGGAACCGTGTCTGTGTCACCTGCACCTCAAGGCCCCGTGCCTTTGCTGTCTCCTCGGAAAGGCCGACTGCTGCAATCTCGGGATGCGTATAGATGCAGGAAGGAACGACTGTGCGATCCATTGGCCTCACCTCGATGCCAAGTGCATTGTCGACTGCACGTGCTCCCTCTGCACTTGCAAGATGTGCAAGCTGCAATCCACCAATGCAGTCTCCAGCAGCAAAGATGTTCGGAGAAGCTGTGGCAAGCAGGGGATCCACCACAATCCATCCCCTCTCATCAAGCTCAATGCCAGACTCCTCAAGCCCAATGCCCCTGGTAAGTGGAGCTCGTCCCACAGCAACAAGGAGGTACTCTCCTTCCACTTTCGCACCATCCTCAAGGACAGTGGTCGTGTGAGTTCCCTTCGCTGATATTGCACTCACTCCTGTTCCCGTACGGAATGTCACGCCCTGGGCCTCCATGAGCGTCTGGAACTGGCTGACAATGCGTGCATCAATTCCTGCCAGTATCCGTGGCAGTGCCTCTATGACTGTCACAGAAGTACCCAGAGTTGCGTAGAGACTTGCAAACTCGCATCCTATTACTCCACCACCAATGATGGTCAGCGATTTCGGAATGACCTCGAGATCCAGAATGTCGTCTGAAGTCATGATCCGCTCATGGGTCATGTCTGCAAATGGGAGACCTTTTGGAGCAGTTCCAACACATATAATGAGCGTGTCGTAACTGATGCGTTCATCTCCAACGACAACATCTCCCCCATCGAGAATTCCGTGTCCCTCGACCACACGCACCCTCTTCCGCTCACAGGCTCCCTCAACTCCCCGCCGCATCGTCATGACAATGTCGTTCTTTCGGGCAAGCATTGCAGGAACATTGATTTTCGGTCGTGGCACTTCAATGCCGTATGCTGCAGCATGGTCGATCTTGCGGAACACATCAGCAGTTGCAAGGAGCGACTTTGTCGGAATGCAGCCACGGTTCAGGCAGGTACCACCGAGTTCCCTCTCCTCAATGAGCACAACCTCTGCCCCACGCTGTGCAGCATGGAGAGCTGCAACGTCTCCAGCAGGTCCACCCCCGAGCACTACACAGCGGGTCATGCCGAGCCTCCTGACCCATGAAGAGCCTGTTCGATCACATGATGCTGCTCTGCATGGTACAGCCCCTCTGAGCCTTCTGCAGCACTTGCACGAGGCGGACGGGAGATTACGCTCCACCCGCCATTCCTGACAACATCCTGCTGCGTTAGGTACCACCATGCTCCCATGTTTTCTGGTTCCTCCTGCACCCAGATGATCTCCTTCGCCTTTGCATACTGCTTGACGAGCTCTGCACACTCCTGCACGGGGAATGGATAGAGCTGCTCCACCCGTACAACAGCTGTATCAGGAGTACGCAGATCCGAATTGATGAGATCGTAGTACACATGACCCGAGCAGAAGAGGAGACGCCGAATGCGGTTCGGATCTTCGACAGCAGGATCATCGATGACCCGCTGGAACTTTCCCGTGAGCAGATCCTGAAGTCCTGCTGCTGCTGCCTTGTTCCTGAGCAGACTCTTCGGAGTGGCAACGACCAGGGGCAGCGGTATGGGCTGGTGTGCCTGATCCCGCAGAAGGTGGAAGTACTGTGAGGAAGTTGAACAGTTCACAACCCGGAGATTCGTGTCAACACCGAGCTGGAGGAACCTTTCTATTCTGCTGCTGCTATGCTCTGGCCCCATTCCCTCATACCCGTGGGGAAGAAGGAGTACAAGTCTGGCATGCTGGCCCCACTTGATTCTGCCTGACGCAATGAACTGGTCAATAATCATCTGAGCATTGTTGATGAAGTCCCCAAACTGCGCTTCCCAGAGTACAAGTGACTTCTCATATGCAGCTGCATAACCATATTCGAAGCCAATGCATGCAAGCTCACTGAGCGGACTGTTGACAATGGTGAACTGTGTCGATACTCCTGGGAGATGCTGGAGTGGTATCCACACTTCTCCATGGGAGTTGAGGACTCCTGCATGGCGGTGACTGAACGTTCCCCTCAGGGTATCCTGTCCACTGAGTCGAATCGGGACTCCCTCGTGGAGAAGTCCAGCAAAGGCAAGTGCCTCTGCTGTGCCGAAATCAACTTCATTTGTGTCAAGTGCCTGTGCCCTGCGTTCCATCTGCTTTACGAGTTTCGGATTGAGTGTGAACCGCTCAGGATATGTCGTGATGTGGGTGAGAGCATCCCTGAGCTCCTGCTCAGTGGATGCTGGAACAGAAGGTGGAGTATCAAGATCAGGAACTACACCCGAGACGAAAATATCGTGATTCCCATCACTCTTCACCTTCTGATGCTCGCCCTTGATCTCCGCCTGAATTGCTGCAAGACGTGATTTCCTGTCCTGTTCTGAAAGCAGTCCCTCACGGGTGAGCTTTTCTCCGTAAAGCTGGTGCACGGGCGGATGCGCCTTGATGATGTCATACATCACTGGCTGCGTATATGATGGTTCATCAGTCTCGTTGTGCCCATAGCGTCGGTACCCGACGATGTCGATGACTACGTCCCTGTGAAACTGCTCCCGGATATCAATGGCCAGCTGCATGGACCACAGGACACTCTCGATGTCATCTGCATTGACATGGATGACCGGTATCCCGAATCCCTTGGCAACATCTGTTGCATAGGTTGTGGACCGTCCCTCATCTGGATTGGTCGTAAAGCCCAGCTGGTTGTTCGCAATAATATGGAGTGTTCCATCTGTCGTGTAGCCAGCAAGTGCTGCAAGGTTGAGTGTTTCTGTCACTCCTCCCTGGGCAATGAATGCAGCATCCCCATGAATAAGTACAGGACACGCTCGGCCACCATCCCACGGTTCTGCGGTTCCTGTCTGTGACTGCAGCGACCTTGTCCACCCCTCGACTACTGCATCGACAGCCTCAAGATGGCTCGGATTCGGCAGCAGATGAACCTCAATGCCCTTTCCTCCGGCTGACACGTATGTGCCACTGCCGCTGAGATGGTACTTCACATCTCCCATGCTTCCCGCAGAACTCACAGGCTGCTCGTAGGTACCGTACTCATAGGCGCGAAGCACCTGGTCGTAGGACTGTGTGACAACCCTGGAGATGATTGCCTGGCGCCCACGATGGGCCATGCCGAGAACACAGTGCGCTGTGCCTGATGCAATGAGACGGTCGAGGACAAGCTGCAGTGCAGGGACGAGCACTTCAAGTCCCTCGAGGGAGAACACCTTCTCCCCGAGGAAGGTTTTCCTGAGATATTCCTCCAGCGTATTGGCCCGGGAAAGCTCCTCGAAGACCTGAACCCTGTCGAGGGATGGAATGGATCGTTCCATCCGCTTCTCGACGCGCTCCATGATCCATGACCGAAGAACTGGATCGTCGCAGTGCATGAACTCGAAACCAATTGTCTGGCAGTATCGTGACTCAAGCCAGTCCACGAGATCTCCCACTGTCCCTACTGTTCGTGCTCCTTCAGGAAGGATGCCCTGGATGCCAGACGGTATGGTCTCACCACGCTGGAGATTGTAGGTACCAGGATCAAGGAGGGGTGTCCTGCTGACTGGCTGGAGCTGGAGAGGATCAAGTGTTGCCTGGAGATGTCCATATTCCCGATACGCGCCAAGGAGCTGCTGGATACCGAGTGCACGCATGATCTCCCCGGGGGATATCTGCTCATCCCACTGCGAAGGAGCGAGGGTTCCTGCAGCTGCAGGAAGTCCTCCTGCAGGAGATGGCGTGAACGGGGGAAGAGTCAGCCCGAAGTCCTCTGCGAGCTTCTCGTAGAAGCCGTCTTCTCCCTCCAGCATTCCCTCGATGTCCTTGAGGAATGATCCCGATTCAGCACCCTGGATGATCCGGTGATCATAGGTACTCGTCATCGTCATCACTTTCGCAATTCCAAGCTGTCGTATGACGTCCTTCGATACCGATGACCATTCAGCAGGATATGCGATGCTTCCCACTGCTATGATCGTGCCCTGGCCAGCCATGAGCCGGGGTACTGAGGCCACAGTTCCAAGGCCGCCAGGATTCGTGAGTGTCAGGGTTCCGCCCTGCATTTCATCAGGTGCAAGGGTTGATGTGCGTGCAGCATGAACAAGACGTTCGTATTCATCGACAAAGCTGTGGAAGGAGAGGGTGTCCGCACTGCGGATAACTGGCACGAGAAGCATCCTGGAACCGTCTGGCTTTGTAAGGTCGACAGCAAGTCCAAGATGGACACCGCTGAAAACGCGAGATGGGCCTTCGGGAGTGTCCGTGAAATATGAGGCCATGTGCGGCATCCGGCTGGCTGCCTTGGCAATGGCGAAGGCAATGATATGCGTGAAAGAGAGCTTCACGGAGATTCCATGTGCAACAAGGAGCTCATTCAGCACCTTTCTCCGCTCCTCAAGCACTGCAACGGGAAGCGTTCGGAATGACGTTGCAGTTGGAATGCTCCTGCTTCGTTCCATGTGACTGACAAGAACCTTCTCAGCACCCTTGAGAACCTGCTGCTCCCCGACTACGGGAAGGTGAAGGCCAGTGTCATGGCCATTCCCTGCACGGACATCGTCCTTGCGGATGCTTCCCCCAGGTCCGGATCCTGCAAGTGTTGCTACATCGACACCAAGCAATGCTGCCTTTCGACGTGCAAGCGGTGAGATATGAACATCTGTCCACTCAGGACCGGGAAGTGCAGGAGTTCCACCTTTGACAGCAGGAGCAGGAGCCGCTCCTGCAGATGCTGCCTTCACTGAAGCAGATGCAGCTGCACCATTTCCAGCTGCAACTGCACCAAGGGTTCCACCAACAGGTACCGTGACTCCCTCATCAGCAGCAATGGCTGTAAGCGTGCCATCTGCAGGGGCAGGAACCTCTACATCCACCTTGTCAGTAGTCACTTCGACTACGGTCTCTCCCTCGGCCACAGGATCCCCCACTGACTTCAGCCACCTTGCCACCGTTCCTTCCGTAACAGACTCTCCCATTGCCGGGAGAACGATTGCAATTGACTCAGCATCACTCATGACCATTCATTCCTTTCAAGAGCAGTGACTCAGTGAACACGTCCTGATTCTACGCGTACGCAAGTTGGCTCCGCCGTAGCGGATTGCAGCATCGATGCACCAGCACGGATCTCCAAGCATGGGTTTCGTCATGCGGCATGCGAGTCATGCCGTGAGGAGAGTGTACCGACATGACAGCCTGTGATGTCCGCGCTATGTCCGCGTATGACGCCTACGGTACATTTATCGATCACAGGAGTCCATGACATGACACTGATCCAGCAGGCGCCAGGAAAACCTCCTCGGCATCTTCCTGCCTTCTCCTCGTCTCCGGAGAATGACAATCGACTCCGGAATGATCTTGCATCACTGGTCTCGACCTGGAAGGGGTGTGCAACGCCTGCAACTCGCCGCACAGCTCCCACAACTGCAGAGCTTTCACGCTCCCTTATTGCATTCTCCAGCCATCAGACAGCTGCACGGACAGG
>DAIDIX010000078.1 GCA_027451645.1 Candidatus Dormiibacterota bacterium
GGGTTGAGGAAATTGTCCTCATTGGAATTGGGGCCTGTTCTGTTGCGTTCATGTCACTTGGCAACAGCACACTCCAGCTCTCAAGTGCACCGAACATGCGAGGTCGCGTGATGTCTCTGTGGTCTGTCGCCTTCATGGGCTCCTCGCCAATAGGAGCACCTATCGTGGGAGCAGCAGGGAGTTTCCTTGGAGCACGTGCCTCACTCGGCCTTGGAGGAGCTGCAGCACTTGCAGCAGCAGCATACGGCTGGTTCGCATTCAGGCGATTCCCCCCAGATGAGGATTCAGGAAAGCAGAAGCGGGTTCCCCGCATCAATCCCGAGACAGAAGTCGAAGGTGCACTTGCAGGAGCAGTGCTCGAACCACTCGACCCTCCTGCTGATCCGTCAGCCCGCAGCGAGCACTGACGGCTCCTCTGCAAGGAGACGAAGGGCAATGCCACACAGTCCCCTGGTGAAATCGGGTGCATCATTGAGCAAGGGGATGCGCTCCATGACAAGGCCGCAGGCACGAGCCCGTTCCTGTCCGAGCACATCGATATCGTAGAGTACCTCGAGATGATCAGTGACGAACTGCACAGGTACAACAAGGACATTGTCACCATGTGCTCCGCACTCACAGATCTCTTCATAAAGATCCGGACCAAGCCACGGTACTGATGCGCCCTTTGGAACACTCTGAAATGCAAGAACCCACTGGGTCTCCGAAAGTCCAACCCTTTCTGCTATACCGTCTGCAGTCGCAGCAAGCTCATCCATGTACTTCTGAAGGCCTGGAAGATGTCTTGGAAGACTGTGTGCTGTGCAAATCATCCGGACAGGCTTTCCACGGGACCGCATCCGCTCAACACCTGGACGTGTGCGCTCTGCAAGCGCATCGAGATACCAGTCTTCCGCATACCACGCAGGAGCAATCACAGCACCCGGACCACTGCTCGAGTTCTCATATGCTGCGATGCGACTGCTGTACTGGTCCCTGTCAGGCGAGTCCTGAGGAGCAAATGGAATTGCGATGATGGAATCCGATCCGAGTGCATGCGCCTGTTCGAGAGCTGATTCGATCGAGGGACTGCCGTGACGCATTCCGAGGAGAACATGGAATTGCACATCCGGCCGTGCAGCCTGCAGTGCTGTTTCGAGCGCTTTCGCCTGACGCTCCATGATCGTGAGCAGTGGAGATCCTCCAATGGTCCGATACCGCATTTCAAGATCCGCAATCATTGATGGGGCAGGTTCCCGATGAAGCACCTCCTCAAGGAATTCCGGAATTGCCTCCGCTGACGATGCTGTTCCGAACGACATGAGGATCACAGTGCAGCTGGACAGGGGCGTCTTCCGTGTCATGCAGTCACCAGGGTATTGATGCACGCTGGATCGGAACCCAGTGGATCCCCACTATGCGCGTATGCCCGGGCCCGTGACCCTCCGCACAACTTCCTCCATGCGCATGCGCCGCACGGACCATGAAGCTCTCCCTCACGGAGTGCTGAGAGAAGCGGATGGTGCTGGTACACATCCAAAAGGGAAGTGCTACGGACATTGCCAAGGGGTACAGGGAGAAATCCCGATGGGTGGATGTCTCCATCATGGCCTACGAAGATGACTCCCCTGCCATCACCAGTTGCCAGCGTTGCTGAGCGATGGCATTGTTCAGGAGTTCCCAGTCGTGCCTCAAGCGTGCCCATAAGCTCATGGAAGAGTGCACCGCCATCACGTTCAAGCTGTTCAGGATTCGCATCATACGTTTCCCGCACACGGCGGAAGAACGGTGCCTCAACAGTCCGAATTGTGAGCCCGTACGCATCAAGTGCGACAAGGAAGCGGCAGACATCCTCGGACTCCTCGGGAGTGATCTCATCCTCACCGATGCCACGGCCCGTGCCAACGAGAAAGAAGACCTCCCATATGCCTATGCCCTGGGCTATGAGAGTGCTGGCAATCTCGGCAAGCTCATGGACATTCCGTGCCATCACTGCAGTATTGACCTGTAGCCGATAGCCGACATTGGAAAGCAGTGCCAGTGCATCCACTGTCGAACGCAGATGCCCAGGGATGCCACGAATGCCGTCATGTGTCGCATCCCGTGCTCCATCGCAGCTGATCGAGGCACTCCGCACGCCAGCCTGGTACAGTTCCCTGAGTACAGGCTCCCTGAGACGGGGAGTCACTGAGGGAGCAATGCCCATCCGCAGTCCGAGATTCTGTGCATGATGGACAAGGTCAAGCAGGTCTTCCCTTGCAAGACAGTCACCACCCGTGAAGATGACAATCGGGGATGCATCCTTCCAGCTGGCAAGGGAATCAAGCAATGCCATCCCTTCCTCCGTCGTCAATTCACCTGGAGCAGGACCATACTGTGCAGATGCCCTGCAGTGGAGACACTGCAGCTGGCAGGCCTTTGTTGTTTCCCAGAAGACAAGATGCGGTGCCTTGGCATAGCGTGTCAGTGCACGGTCAAGCGTCGACTCTTTCATGCAAGCACTCCCTGTGCAGGCTGACTGCTGCTGACTTTCCTCAGAAGTCGGGCTGCTGCAGCTGCTCCCTGGTCGATGCACGATGCCACGCCAACTCCTCCAAATGCTGCTCCAATGCACTCAATTCCACGCTCACGAAGGTCCATGCATGGAGCAAGACGCTCGCGATGGCCTACTGCATATTGCGGAAGGGCCCCTGACCACCTGTGGACAATGCCCTCCTGCAGGGGAGCATGCACGCGAAGGAGGCGTTCCACATCACGATGCACACGTTCCAGCAGCTCCTGCTCCGACAGTGCATCTGGCCTGTCATCATCGATCCTCCCAAGAGAGCACCGCACATAGACAGTGTTTCTGCTGCGGTGGTGGGTCCACCGTTCCGAGAGACAGGTGAGTGCAGTAAGAAGTTCCCCCTCTCCCCGGGGTATGACAAAGCCTGGAACGTCGTGCATCACCCACTCGTCTGAAGCTAGTGCGAGCGTTACTGTAGTTACTGATGCGTACGGAATGGCATGAAGTGCTGCAGCACTTTGAGGATCCACCTTTCCAAGGAGTGCTGCTGACACATAGCTCGGCACAGCGAGAACAACATGCTCTCCATGCCACTCATGACTGCCGCTTCGCACGACGTAGCCGCGGGCAGATGGTTCAAGCTTGTCAACTGGTGCACTGCACTGCACTGCAATCCTGCTTCTGAGTGCATCCTGCAGCGTTGTCACGAGCGTGGATAGTCCATCAGGAGCAAACGTTGCGAGTCCATTCATCTTTCCTGCAGTGTGCTGGAGTGTTGACAGAAACGGCTTCCCATCGCAGTAGAGAGCAAACAGGTGGGGTGCAGTTGCCTCAAGCGACATTGAGCGTGTATCCCCAGCGTATATGCCACCAATCAGGGGATCGACAACTGACTCTGCCACTTCAGTGCCCAGACGTTCCTCAACAGCATGAAATACGCTTGTGTCCTCAGCAGCATGCAGGTGGAGATGCTTCTCCTCATGCGATGCCCGAAGTGCTCCCCGTGCTGACAGGAGACCTGCCTTTCGTGCAGCAGCAAGATCTGTCGGAATCCCGCCAACGATGCCGCAGGGAAGGGGACGCACCTCTCCGTGGTGGAGAATGCCAGTAGCTGTGTTCACTGGCCGTACTGCAGGATCTGCAATGCCAAGCTCTTCCAGCATGCCCGACACGGCTGGGCTCTGAATCCAGAGAGCATCAGGACCGACATCGATCACATGGCCATCAGCGAATCGTGCCTGCTGCATCTTGCCTCCAACACGCTCCTCCGCTTCAAGAAGCGCAATGCGGAGATCCGGAGCATCATGCAGCAGCCAGTACGCTGCACTGAGACCAGCTATGCCTCCACCAACAATGACAACATCCACTTCATGCTTCGCCATCGTGCCCTCCTCGTGACCCGTCATGCTGCATCCACATACTGTAGTGTACCTGTATACCTTATCTCTTGTGCTAATCGTTCTTCAAATGCATACGGACGGGTGCGCATCAACTCTTCCCGTAGCAAAGCAACAGGGAGCGCTCCGCGCAAAGAAGCACACGTCTCCCCTTCTCCACTCACCACCCGGGAAACCTTCGGGAAAGGCTCAAGTGAGCCCGTGCGCATCTGCCATGCCGGACGCACGATGCACAAGTCTTCCGTTCCCAAGCCAGAGCAGTGCAGCTGCAGCAGTCCATGACTGTGAGATGCTTCCCAGTGGATCTCCGGTGAAGGGATGGTAGTATTCAGCAAATGTTCCGTCACGCAGCTGGTCAAGACCATGCTCGCGCAGGTGGGATTCTCCTGCGATATCGCCAGCTCTCCCGAGTGACCAGCTGAAGAGCCAGTTCATGATGGGCCAGACTGGCCCCCTCCAGTACCGCGTCTCCTCGAATGCTGCTGAACCCGGTGCAGTGCTTGGTGGGAGTGGAAACGCAAGCTGCCCAGCCCCGCACCACCCGTCACTGAAGAAGATTTCCCGCGAAGCCTCAAAAGCAGGGTCATCTGCACCAAGGCAAAGGAGAGGTGCAAATGCGGCAATGGTGTTGTGAGGAAGAAGCCCGCCTGTCCTGAGATCCACATCATGGGCACATCCGGTTTTGGGGTCGATATGCGCCCGCACTCCTTCACGTGCACGCTCTGCCATCTCCAGGAGTTCTGTACCGAGTGCGTTCTGTCCGAGCTCATCCGCACACGTCGCAGCAACTTCCGAGGCAGCAGCGAAAAGTGCAGTCGAGAAGACGTCTCCCACCTGAAAACTCCCCACTTCCCTCCAGGAAGATGGTTCATATCCTGCGCGCTTCCCCTCTTCGAGGAGCCAGAGATACCGGTCGTACTCCATTGTGCCGGGCCGCTCCCTCACACTCCCTACATGACGGGTATCCAGCCTGTCATATGGCGGCAGATCCGCACCCGGCACGACATGCTCGTATGGGATATCCCATCGTGGGGAGTTGTCCATTCCACTCTCCCATCCATGAAACAGGACAAGTAGACCTGTTTCGGGATCCAGCCTCTCCCTGAGGAGGTAACGATGCCACGCCACAACCTGTGCAAGGACAGCAGAATGCCAGCGAGAGCAGTTCTCCCCAGCGGATCTGCTGTCTGCAGCCATGATTGCTGCAAGGGCAAGGGCATGAACGGGAGGCTGCATGATGCCACTCGTTTCCACAGTCGATGGCGGATGTGGGGATACTGCTTTGCACTCCCACCGTTCAGGGCCAGGGAAATACCCAGTCGCAGAAGGATCAAATACGATGTGCGGGATCATCCCGTTCGACCATTGGCCAGAAAGGAGGGATGCAAGTTCCTCTTTGGCACGGCGGGAGTCAAGCACAGCAAGTCCACACGCGATGAAGGCTGCATCCCAGCTCCACTGGTGGGGATACAGCTTCGGGGAAGCCTTCGTTCCGTGGGGAGTCCGATTCGCATCGAGCACGCCAACTGCTCCTCTGAACAGCTCATCATCGCTTAGCGTGTCCACAGTCCTCTCCAACAGTTTCCCATGTGCCCTCACCAGAATATGCACTGGGGAACTCCGCGCTAAGGCTTTCGTTCCCCAACCTGCTCTCAACTGGCACCTGGTACCGCCAGCAGGATTCGAACCCGCGACCCCCTGGTTCGAAGCCAGGTGCTCTATCCAGCTGAGCTATGGCGGCATTTTGCCATCTCATCATACGCAAATGGTACAAAGCATCCAGAGACCAGGACCCTGGCCCTCCTGTCAGCTCACGATATACTGATTGGCATTGCGTTCCAGCAGCCATCGTGCAGCTGGCAATCCAGTCCTGCACCAGCCCAACAAGGAGAATCCCATGCCAGACATGACTGCGACACCGCGTGGTGCACCCTGCTGGGTAGACCTGTGGACCTCGGATGTCGAGAGCAGCCAACACTTCTACACCCGCCTCTTTGGCTGGGAGGCAAACGAACCAAGCGATGCGTTTGGTGGCTACTTCATGTTCACCCTCAATGGGCGACCCATTGCTGGGGCAATGGGGGACATGGCGGATGCCCATGCCAACAATACGTGGAAGCCGTATTTTGCCTCGGACAATCTCGCACGTACCCTTGATCTGGCAACTGCGAATGGTGCAACTGTCCTCTTTCCTCCCGCAGCCATCGCGGACCTTGGGCAACAGGCAGTAATCGCTGATCCATCTGGGGCAGTCACAGGAATCTGGCAGGGGGAGAGCTTCACAGGGTTTTCTTCAATCCACGAGGCTGGCACGCCAAGCTTTGTCGCGATTGATGTTCCAGATGCAGCCAGCGAAATCCTCTTCTATCGCGAAGTCTTCCATTGGGATCCCCTGGAGGAGGAAGCAGATGGTCACCACTATGCTGGACTCATGGATACGGAACATGGACTGCCAATCGCAGGCATCGGCGATGAAATCGAAAACCTTGCTCCCGGAGAGTCCCCGCACTGGTCCGTGTTCTGGCAGGTAGATGATGTCGATGCAGCAGCGCAACTGGTGTCCCAACTCGGAGGCACTGTCCACAGTCAGCCAGCTAAAGGTGGGCTTGGGCGAGTGGCACGGGTTTCGGATCCCAGTGGTGCGACGTTCCGGATGTTTCAGCCAAAGTCACGAACTGCAGACTGAGAAGGTCTCTCGAGTACTTCCTCCATGACCAGCTCCTCGACCACAAGCCGCGACATTGACGACTATCTAGCTACAGTTCCTGAGCCGGGCCGCTCAACGCTCGAATCACTGCGCCGCACCATCCGCCGCTTGGCTCCAACAGCTGTCGAATGCATCTCATACAGGCTTCCTGCATTCCGTGAGGACGGCGCAATCATTGCAGGATTTGCTGCATTCAGGAACCACCTGAGCTATCTTCCCCATTCAGGTTCAGTCCTCAGTACACTTCGCGATGAACTCCGTGGCTATGCAATGACTGCTGGGTCCCTGCATTTTGCAAAAGATACTCCGCTTCCTGAGCCTCTTGTCCTTGCACTCATCAATGCAAAGCGTGAAATCAATGCGAGCCGCAATGCCAAAGGGTAAGATGGCGTTCGGTGTGCTGTGAGGCATTCGTGACTGCCATGCCATGTCCAATCATCATGGAAACACCGTGTTCTCAGCCTTGGAGCACTTCTGCCCATCACCCACACCTGAACAGCATCGATCCTGCAGCAACTGGGTGCAGAACTTCGCAATTCACGGAGTACGTCAAGGTGTTGGTGTACCGTAAGGATCGGTGCTTGTGCATGTGCACTCCTGATATATGTACACCCTGGACGCTGTGATTCCAATCACGTACGGTATGGTGGGATCATGTGCGAGTCGTGCCTCCAGGGCATTCCAATAGGCAGGAGCATCCCTGTATCCGATGAGATACGTTGCCATCTCTCTACCTTGGGGATGCAGTGCAAAAAGGATGATCCAGCTGTCAGGTGCAGTACTAGCGCCCGAACGATCCAACTGAACCCACTGGGCACTATCCCATCCGAGCGCACTTCCGCGCGTCCAACCAGCAGCTTTCGCTGCATCAAGCAGTGCCAGCTTGTCCTCAGCCTCGCTTCCTGATCCCTGCCACAGGATGGTCGCTATGACTTTGCAGACAATGGTGTTGTACCCCATGATCACAGGCGTGGTCTGGATCGAGCAGCCTTCATCAAGGCTCCCTGAATACCAGACTGCATGAGAGGCTACCGAGATGGAGGTGAGCTCAGCTGTGAGGGACTGTACAGCTGCATATTCCCGGGCTCGTGAGGCTGCGTATGCCTGGCGGGTACTCGTGTATGGCCCCACATGAGGCGACTGTGTTTCTACGACATCGCAGGAGGCGAGAAGCTGCATCAGCATAAGCGCACCTGTCAACCTGACAATGTTCTTGAGCCCAGTCATGGG
>DAIDIX010000079.1 GCA_027451645.1 Candidatus Dormiibacterota bacterium
GCTCTCGGCAACGAACTCATTGCCTATGCAAAGGAACATCTCGCAGCCTACAAGTATCCCCGCTCCATCTGGATAGCCACGGGACTTCCACTGGGGCCATCAGGCAAGATCCTGAAGCGTACACTGCGGGAGCAGTATGCACCCTCAGCGTCATCCATACCCGAGGAGGAAACCCCAGGGTCCTGACACGAATGCAGAAGTACGTAGTTGAATGTTAAACTACACATCATCGACATTGATTCCTGCATTGCGCAAATAGGGGTACGTTCCATGAATTTCGGTCTGCTGCTGCTTCGCCTCATCATCGGACTTGGCCTGGCTGGACACGGAGCACAAAAATCCTTTGGCTGGTGGAGCGGATCGGGTTGGAAAGGTGCAGTTGGCATGGCACAGCACAACGGTTTCCGACCTGCACCCGTGTTTGCAGCCCTCCTGGTAGCCGGTGAACTTCTTGCTGGACTAGGCATTGCAGCTGGTCTTCTCACACCATTTGCAGCAGTTGGAGCAGTTCTCACCATGGCAATGGCAATCCGGATCGCACACTGGAAGTGGGCTTTCTTCGGAAAGGGTGGGGGAATGGAAAATCCTCTGCTCTATGGACTTTCCGCACTGAGCCTCGTCTTCACTGGACCAGGCACCTGGTCACTTGACCACGCATTCCACCTCTCATATCCTGCTGCTGCAGTCATCGGGGTCAGTGCTGTACTCATCATCCTGACAGTGGGAGGCTGGCTTTTCCGTCAGCAAAATCACTCGCCTGCTCCCGCCTCAGCACACTAGGAAGGCACAGCTCAGGCCACTGACTGAACTGGGAGTTCCCCATGCAGTCGGCGAATTGCAGCTTCATGCCGTTCTGCAAGGGATGCAGTGGTTCTCTGAAAGAAGTGGTAGCTGCGTCGGGCAGCAAGGGTGCGATCTGGTCGGGATGCAAGCCGCGTACTTTCCTCAAGAAGAAACTCCACTGCATCAGGACGGGCCTGGCCAAGTGAGCGATCCACTTCCTCGACTACAGTTCTGTTCCTGCGAAGGCTCAGTACACCCTGGCGGATTGCAGCAACCATGGTCACAAGTCCTGCTGCAGCAAGCACGCCTGTAAGTGCCCAGCCCACTGGAGAAGTGACAGCAACCACAGTGCCCAGTACTGCCCGGACAGCACCGACAGCAACGACAGGAATTGCCACCTGCGTGAACATGGTTCGCACTTCCGCCTGTGTGGCCCGTATCGCCTTTGCAAGAAAAGAAAGATAGAGGCTTGTGGGGTACTGGTCAGCAATGAGTGCGTACCCTGCCTTCGTGGCATATGCATCAACAATGCCTGTGTAGT
Source organism: Candidatus Dormiibacterota bacterium (assembly GCA_027451645.1). GTDB lineage: Bacteria > Chloroflexota > Dormibacteria > Aeolococcales > Aeolococcaceae > JAJZLL01. Next base: position 1,325 of record DAIDIX010000079.1, read on the forward strand.
CAGCGAGAAACTGCTGGGATGCACCACCATAGGGATCTGCATTTGCAACAAGGTTGTACTGTCCGTACAGAAGCGATGCCTTCCGTGCACGCTGCACTGGATTGGTTGTCGGATCAGGATCACAGGAAAGCGCATAGTACCTTCCTCCCACTGTCACAGCTGCTCCATTTCGCAGTCCTGCAAGAACAAGAATGCCTGCAAGGTCCCGTGCTAGCCGCACGGATCGCCGTGAATCGCTGACAGTGAGATCCTGCCCTGGGGCAACTGCACTCCGATCCTGGCACTGCTCCTTGTGAATCTCATTGAGCATCATCTGCCGTGAGACATGGTGCACGTAGACTTCAAAAAAGCGGACAGGATTCTTCATGGAGCCATTCTTGCATGGGATGAATCGCTTCCACAATGCTCCCCACTCTCGTGCACTGCTGGCTGCTGGGTCACGATACATACATTGAGATTGTCTTGGCTGTGTCCGCAGCATGCAGATACCATGTCCTGTATGGTTCTTCGCACATCGCCAGACTGAACTCACCATGGACACCCCATCACCATCTCCCCCGCCCCGCATTGCAGTCATCGATCTCGGTTCGAATACTGCGCGGTGCGTCATCTTTGAGAACTTGAATGGAGAACTCCGGGAAATCGCATCGGACAGGGAAGCTCTCAAGATCCTCCGTTCCATAACTCCAGGGGGAGCCCTGTCGCAGGGAGCTTCTCGACGGCTTGGAACTACCCTTGCACGCTTTCTCAGAACCTGCCAGAAGCACAACGCCACTGATATCCACGTCATTGCAACAGCTGCATATCGGCAGGCAAGCAACGGTCCAGATGTTCTTGCACGCCTCAGCAGGCGCACTGGCATCCCCATCTCCATCGTAGATGGTACCCGGGAGGGCACACTCTCCCTCCTTGGTGCACTGCGTGCCTTCCCGACTGTCTCGAAAGGGTACGTCATCGACATCGGAGGCGGGAGCATGGAAATCGTCCAGTTCCGCAATCGCATCCGCACAGCATCCTGGTGCTTTCCCCTTGGAGCTCTCAGGACTGCAGATGCATTTCTCACCTCGGATCCACCCACGGACGAGGAGAGGACTGCACTCCGAGAGCATGTGCGTTCAACACTGTCAGCAGCAGCCATTCCTGCTCTCGAGAAGGATGATGTGGTCATCGGAGTGGGTGGCTCCATCCGGAACCTCGCACGCATCAATGCACGCCATCACAGCAGCATTCCCGAGCCATCACGGTCCAGCCTGAGGAGAAAGGATATCCGGACTCTCATTGAGGCAATGACACTCGTGAGCGAAGATCAGCGTGCATCCATCAGAGGTCTTTCTCCAGACCGGGCGGATTCCATTCTCGGAGGAGCAACGGTCCTTCGGACTACCATGAAGTTCCTCAAGGCAAAGCAGCTCATTGTCTCTCCGTACGGACTTCGGGAGGGCATGGCAACGGAAATACTTGATGCATCACCTCTCTCGAAGGGAACTGACGGCATCGGGTAGTCACCTCCTGCACCTCAGGTAGGATGGGGACCATGTCCACTTTCCATCCCCCACTCACCACCCTGCTGGATATCACATCAGCACATGGCAGCAGACTTTCCCCTGAGCTTGAACGGCTCTACAGCGGCCCTCTTGGAGACCTTCCCACCATTGAAGAGGGCGTGTCTGCAAACCTGATTTCAACTCTCGACGGAATCGTTGCACTTTCTGACACTGAGCCAACAGGAGGCGGGGAGCTCAGAAAGGATGGCTGGCATGACACAGCAGTTGCGGGAATGCTGCGGGCAAGCTGTGATGCACTCATGATCGGAGGCACCACATTCCGCTCATTCCCAAAGGGGAAGTGGACTGCTTCCTCCTTCTGTCCAGAGCTTCATGATGAACTTGCAGACATTGCAAAGCCGTCCCTTCTCGTTGTCATCACGAAGTCAGGGCACCTTCCCCCCATCGAATGTGAGGAACTTGTCCCACGCATTCTTGCAGTCACCACACCCGAAGGCGCATCTCGCCTCACTTCTGTCCCAACCTGGAGCGAGGAGATGTGTGTTGTGATGCCTTCTCCATTCTCGTTCCGGAATCTCCTTTCTCACCTTGCAACTACACGGGGCATTCGGAATGTCCTTGCTGAAGGTGGGCCCACACTTGTCGGGGCACTCCTCCGGGAAGATCTCATTCGCGACATGTTTCTCACGCTCTCCCCAATGATCATCGGGAGGGACATCTCAACATCTCCTCGGGCACTCGTGCACGGAATCTCGTACAGTCCGGTGAACGCTCCCTACGGCACGTATACCTCAATCCGTACGGATGGGAACCTGCTCTTCCTCCGTGTGCACTATTGAGCACAAATGTGAACGGAAGTGTCGCTCCCTGGAAACGTGTCATGCAGGATGTCTCCGAACACCGTACCATTGAGATGTGGAAGCAGTACCTGCCAAGACAGCAAACCCAATGAATGCACCAAGCAGTGCTGCATTTTTCGATCTTGATCGCACCCTCGTTCATGGCTCCTCCCTGCTTGCACTCGGATGGCCCCTCTACCGTGCAGGGTTCATCAGTGCGAAGACGCTCCTGAGGGGAGGACTCTCCCAGCTCATCTTCGCGAGAAGGGGTACCCCCACCTCGCAGCTTGATGAGATAGCCCAGCGGATTGGTGGACTCTTTGCTGGCATCGATGTTGCCAATCTCGCTACGAGAATGGATGGTGCTGTTCCCAGGTATGTCGTTCCAAGGCTGTACAGAAAATCCGTTGCCATTCTTCGAGAACATCAGCGACGGGGAGACCTGGTGTATATCGTGAGCGCATCTCCGAAGGAGATTGTGGAACCGATAGCACGGTATCTCGGTGTTGATGGTGTCATCGCAACTGTTGCTGAGGTGCAGGGTGGAATCTATACGGGAAAAGTGGAATCGTACTGCCACGGTCCCATCAAGGCAGCCCGCATCCGTGAGATCGCACTGCAGGACCATGTCGACCTCTCACGATCGAGTGCATACAGCGATGGCGTGAGCGACCTGCCCATGCTCGAGGCTGTTGGGCATCCTGTCTGCATCAACCCGGACCGGCCACTCCGAACCATTGCACGCCAGCGGCACTGGCAGATCGTGAAGTGTGATCCGCCAGCACGTCCCATTACACAGAGACTCCCGCTCCGGCTCATCACGGAATCCTGATCAGACTGAGGTTACTCGTCGTCCTCGTCGAGTTCCCCCTCCTCGTCCCTATCCTCCTCTTCCTCCATCGGAATTTCACCCGCAAAGCCGACAGCGGATGGCGCAAGTGGAGGCCGTCCGAAAAGACGCCGTTCCCGTTCAATGCGATTTCGACGGATGCGTATGCGATCGATGGCCCGCTCAATTGGACGGCCACCAATGAGAATAAGCAGGATCAGGACTGTGATGACAACTGCAACGAGCTGAAGCCCAAGACCAATGAGCACGCCTAGTGCTGCGACTGACCAGAGCTCTGCAGCAGTAGTCAGGCCACGCAGCCTGTCTCCATGAAAAATAATGATGCCTGCACCGAGAAATCCGATACCGCTCGCAACCTGGGCGGGAATCCTGCTGATGTCGAGCTGAACGATATTGGACTGGGAAAGAAATGCGGAACCAAAGCCTGCGATGGAAAATGTACACGCTCCCACAGCAACGAGAGCGTGAGTGCGAAGGCCTGCAGGCTTCTCATGGAATTCCCGCTCGAATCCAATAGCACCCCCACAGAGTGCTGAAAGGACCACACGGAACAGGAGATCCATCTGGGATGGAACAGAGATGGCCCCGAGAACATTCGGGAAAACGTGGAACATCAACGACCCTCTTGGCGAACATCCGCACAGGCACATGACGCATTCATGCGCAGTGCCACCGCTCTATGCTACCCAGAATGTCTTCACATTGACAAACTCGCGGATGCCAAGCACGGAAAGTTCCCTTCCGTACCCGCTTTCACGGATTCCCCCAAAGGGAAGTCTCGGATCTGAGTGTGTCATGCCATTGATGAAGACACTCCCAGTGTTCCACTGGGCAGTGACTGCCTTTGCGTGCTCAATGTCACGGCTCCACACTGCACCACCAAGTCCATACTGGCGATGGTTCGCATGGGAAACTGCCTCATCATCGCTACTGACACGGATGATGGGCGCAACAGGGCCAAATACCTCCTGATCCCAGACTGGCATGGTCGTCGTGCACTCAACGAGAACTGATGGAGAAAGAAAGAAGCCAGGTTCACTTCTCGTTCCTGGAAGGAGTGCGTGCGCACCCTGGGCCAGAGACTCTGATACCTGGCGTTCAATGCGTTCCCGTGCATCGCTGCTCACGAGTGGACCGAGCTGCACTGAAGCATCGAAAGGATCTCCCACTGCAAGTTTCCGCACTTCAGAAGTAAACACCTCGAGAAAGTCGTCATAGACTGCTGCATGGATGACAAACCGCTTTGCAGCGATGCATGACTGGCCACAGTTCTGGAACCGTGCACGTACTGCAGTCTCTGCTGCCTGCTGTACGTCAGCATCCTCAAGCACGACAAAAGCATCCGAGCCACCAAGCTCAAGCACGCACTTCTTGATGGCTGATCCTGCCACTGCAGCCACCTCACGTCCTGATGCTGTGCTCCCCGTGAGGGTAACAGCAGCAACTGCTGGATCTCTGAGGAGTTCATGAACGACTGCATTCTCAGCGACAACGAGACTCACTACTTCGTGTCCATTGAACGCTTCACGGAAGCGATCAGCAATCCTGTGTGCACAGCCTGTGACATTCCACGCATGTTTGAGGACAAGCGTGTTTCCCGACATGATGGCAGGCACTGCAGCCCGGAACACCTGCCAGAACGGATAGTTCCAGGGCATGATTGCAAGAATGACGCCAAGCGGTTCACACGTGTATCCGCTTTGAGATCCGTCAGTGGGGATTGCAACCGGTCCGAGTGCCGATGGCCCAATCTCCGCGATGTACTCACAGAGCCAGGCGCACTTTTCAATCTCTGCACGGGCCTCAGCAAGTGGTTTTCCCATCTCAGTCGTCATGAGGGCAGCATCCTCCTCGCCATGCGTGCGAAGTACTGAAGCAAGGCGGGAAATCGCCTCTGCCCGTCCTGCCAGATCGACCGTGTGCCACGAGCTGAATGCTGCATGCGCTGCATCTGCCTGCACCCTCGCAGCTGCTGCATCCATGAGCGGATATTCGTCGATGGTTTCCCCTGTGGAAGGATTGACTGTAGTGATCTTCGTGTGTTGCGACATACTAGAGTGGTACACCTTGGTCACGATTCTCGCAACCGGTAAACTTCATGTCTTCACCCCCTCCCGTAAATCCGTTCGAGGGAATTCAGCTCCGCATCATTGATGGCATCATATTTGGTGTCATCATTCTCTATTCGCTGTACATACTCGTCACCCTTCCCCTTACTCCTGAACTCATCGGCACACATCCCCTGCTGCTGTCACTGTTACGGGGAAGCATGGAATCAATACTCGTGACTGGTGCACTCAGTCATGCAGGCAAGGTCCCACTCATTGCTGCTGTGCTTGCTCCCGTTCCCATACTCATGGTGACTGATCCCTTTCTCTTCTGGGCAGGGAAGCGGCTCGGCCGCCCCATACTCGACAGCCTGAGCGGGAGTTCACCCAAGCAGATCCGCCGCAGAGAACGTGCTGAACGGCTGTTCCGGAGATTTGGCGTGTGGTGCGTGCTGTTTTCCTACTTCATCCCCTTTCCCAACACGATCTTCTACATCGCAGCAGGGGAATCCGGCATGCAGTTCTGGGTATTCCTCACTGCAGACATCCTCGGCACACTTCTCTGGATCGTGCTGTTCGTTGCACTTGGCTGGTCAATAGGTACACCGGCTCTCGCTGTTGCGAAGGACATCTCTCGCTATGCAGGCTGGGTTTCAATTGCCCTCATTGCCGTTGTTGTGCTCATCAGTGTTCGGAATGCCCGGAGGCAGATTCCTTCTTCCCGTTAGTGGAATGGGATGACGGGGAATGCTTTCGTGCTTCGCCTGACCCTGAACGGTGTTCTGCTAGCCGGAGAAGATTGTTCACATCCTTCACATGGTCGACTGAACGCACAACAGCTTCCGCCTCTTCAATATCGAGGAGGCGCTCAACCTCTCCCTTGATGGTCACAATCCCCTTTTTGGCATTCACATCAATGGCAGCAACCCTGCTTCCGAACACTTCCCGAAGTGCATACACGGCAGATTCCGTGAGTCGGACATCACTGCTTCTCACAGTACCTTCCCCACCCTCATTGGAGCCGAAGAGAGTCATGACCTGCGCACGCTCGCGGCGCAGGACATCGCTGCCCTTCCGAAGCACTGCCTGACGGCGTTCTTCCGCCTTGTCGCCAGAGAAAAACGCAGCAGCGACTGCAC
>DAIDIX010000080.1 GCA_027451645.1 Candidatus Dormiibacterota bacterium
AAAGGGTCTTACAATCATCGATGCGACCTGCAGCGATGTTACACGTACCCATGATCTCATCGATCGGCTTTCTGCTGAGGGATACACGGTCATCTACATTGGAAAGCGCGGACATCCCGAACCTGAAGGCTCCATCGGCCATGCACTGGGCCCGGTGTACCTCGTCGAAGACCGTGCAGACATCGATGCACTCACCATTTCACCTACTGCACATATTGCAGTTACGTGCCAGACAACGCTCAGCGTGTGGGACACTGCAGAGCTCCTCGCCATGCTTGAGGAACGGTTTCCCGACATCGAAGTGTTTAATGAGATCTGTCTTGCAACGCAGCAGCGGCAGGAAGCAGCAGTTGCAGCTGCAGCTGCTGTGGAGACAGTTGTAGTAGTGGGAAGTCCGAGAAGCAGCAACAGCCGCAGGCTCGTCCAGGTCGTCGAGGAACGTGCTCATACTCCTGCACATCTTGTCGATACTGTGAACGATATCCGACCAGAGTGGTTCACGGGTCTGACAACAGTAGGAGTCACTTCCGGGGCATCCACGCCAACACATCTCACCAGGGAAGTCATCACTTTCCTGGAAGAGCTTGAGCCTCCACGGAACGAGAGCTAGTGTGCACGTGCGTTGTGCCTCCTGGGTTTCCACGGTATACTGCCACACATCATGACTGAGAAGAAGTTCGGCCAGCCAATCTCAATGCAGCTCCTTGTAGCACGTACTCTCTTTGGCATTGAAGCCGCCATCATGATGCTTGCAGGCGTATTTGACATCATTATCGGACTGTCACCGAACATCACCACGAATTTCCTCCTTTTCCAGCTTTCAGGAACGGGCAGTGTTCTGTTTGGAACCGTTGTCGGAATCATTGGGCTCGCAGGACTCGTACTCTCCTTTACTGTGCGAAAGCCAAGCCCGACAAAAGTGAATGCAGTCTACATCATAATGGCCTGCTTCCTGCTGCTGATGCTCCTTGAGGGAAGCTTCGGCTACTTTGCCGGATTTCTCGCAATCTCAGCCATTGCTGTCTATCTCCTGTGGAGGGAGATGCACCCGGAGGAACATGAAGCACCAGCCCCAGTTCCATCAACGGATCCTGCTCCAGCGCCTTCCAATGCGGCAGAAGACACGCCGACCCCGCCGGATTCACGAGAAAGTGGCGGGAACAGCGAAGAGAAGAACGACGATACTGACACCCCGCCCTCAGAGTAAGCCTAGTCTGATTCTTGGACGCAGCCAATTCAGATCGTCCTGAGCACCTTGCCCTGGCCCGGAAGTCGACAGTGCCCTGAAGAATCCAGCAATGGAGCTCCCCACTGTGACTGGTGGCAGAATCCCCCGCATGTTCTGTCCTCAACGAATGCAACCTGGTCGCATTCAATGCTGCCAGGATGTATGTATGCTCAATGTCATCGTTGTCACAGGACTGCCGGGAGTCGGGAAAAGCCTCATTGCAGAGGGCATTTCCCGCAGGCTGGCACTGCCCATATTTTCAGTCGATCCGATTGAGGCAGCACTGTGGCGCAGTGGCGTTCATCATGACGCAACAGGGATTGCAGCATATGAAGTTGCAGCAGCACTTGCAGATGAGCATCTGAGGCTGGGCCAATCCATTGTGATTGATGCAGTCAGTCCAGTTGAGCAGGCACGGCAGATGTGGCGCAATACTGCTTCCAGGAATTCTGCCCAGATCAGCATCATTGAAGTGGTATGCAGCGATGAAGTGCTGCACAAGAAACGCATTGAAAAGCGAGTGCGCACCATTGCGGGAATGTCCGAAATCACATGGGAACGGGTCCAAGAGCGAAAGCACGAATATGCGCCATGGCAGGACTACCGTCTCACGCTCGATTCAATTGAGCCACCCGACATGCTCATTGAAAGGGCCATTACGTTTGTTCAGCCAGTGAACTAGTGTGCTCGCGCGCACTGATGTTTTCCCGACATCAGGCAGCTTCTCCTTCGAGCATGACGCCACTCAGTGCATGCGCCCAATGACGAGAATCGCAGGGAGCACTCGCCACATCTGCATCGTGCTCAGTGTGGTGCAGCGAAAGGCAGCGTGCAGCTAGCCGATGGAGAGCAGCTCGACATTGAAGACAAGTGTCGCGTTCGGCAGAATGGAGGATCCAGCACCGCTGGAGCCATATCCGAGTGCAGGCGGGATGACAAGTCTGCGGACTGTTCCAACATGCATCCCCACAACTCCCTCATCCCAGCCAGGAATGACATTGCCTGCACCGACAACGAAGCTGAACGGCTGCCGGCCCGCTGATCGCGAGCTATCAAATTCAGTTCCATTGGTGAGCCAGCCAGTATACTCGACAGTCACCTTGTCCCCTTTCTTCACTGCTGCACCGCACCCCACAATGATGTCGCCATACTGGAGACCATCAGGGAGCTTCGTCAGGGCAACCTTGGTGGAGAACGAGTCCGTGTAGTTCTGAACAACACCTGCATGGCAGGATCCGGAAGCTGATGGAGCACTAGAGCTTGCCATGGCACTTGGAGTCGGAGTAGGAGACGTGGCAGCAATCGGAGCAGATCCGCATGCTGCACACATGAGTGCTGCTGCACCTGCTATGAGGGAAAACGCACGTAAGCCCCGAATCATTCCTGCTCCTCCATGTCACTGCTGTATGGTACTGGCCATCATGTGACCACTACACCGTTCCTACTGTACCCCAGTTGCCAGAATTCCCGCTTCCTGCGCTCAACGCGAATTCCGTTCAATATGCAATGATGGGGTCAAAGTGCGCCTCCACCAGGTGGCGCTGTACACAATGCCATGCGAGCAATACTTGTCGATCCTGCGCAGATTACTCCACTGACACAGAAGTCACGTCCTGGATCACGTGGTGCAAAAACGATCCTCAGTCCGCTTGCGATAGCAGACATTCCCACGCCAGAACCGCCAGCTCCAGCCTGGGTCCGTGTCCGTCCAGCACTCTCCGGAATGTGTGCAAAGGACATATCCTTTCTCAGCGGAGCTGACCTCAGCTCACCCATCGGTGTGTATCATCCGAGAAAGTCGTTTGTTCTGGGACATGAAATCGTCGGTGTGGTTGAGGAAACACGGAAGACACGTACAGTCAGGGAAGGGGACCGTGTCATCATCGAGCCATCACTCTTCTGCTTCCACAAGGGGCTTCCGCCCTGCAGACAGTGCCAGCATGGCAACGTCCATCTCTGTGAGAACCGTTTCCGTGAGGGACCTCTCTGCTCCGGAAGCAGCATTGGCTTCAGTCCTGAACTCGGTGGCGGATGGAGCGAGGGCTTTCTTGCCCATGAGAGCATGCTCATTCCTGTACATGACATCCCTGACCAGCGGGCAGTCATGGCAGAACCTCTCGCTTCAGCACTCCACGCCATCATGAAGTGGTCTGGCGAAGGCGATACTGCACTAGTCATAGGAAGCGGCACAATGAGCCGGCTTTTCGTCATGCTGCTTTCCACACTGTATCCGACTCTCGAGATTGGCGTGGTGTATGAACGGCGCTCAGCCATCCGGGAACATCGCTCAAAGCATCAGCGCAATATTCCTGCACAGTTTGCACCGCCTCCAGACATTGACGTTGGCGCCATCCGGGCACTCGGTGCGAAGCATATCTGGAGAGCACCGTCAGAAGAGATCATCAATGCAATTGCTGAATGGGTAGGTGCCTGCCGTCTCCGGGCAGCTGCAGACAGCCTTCCCCTCCTCGACAGGGGAGTCGATGTCATCTTCGACTGCCGCACAACCTCTGAGACAACAGACATGGCAGTTCGAGTTCTCCGCCCAGGAGGGACACTTGTTCTGGTAGGTCGCGGCCTGCCATCGCAGACCACTGACTGGTCCTACGCCTGGCACAATGAGCTGCATATCGTGGGCAGTTCATCATATGGTCGTGAATCGACTGGAGCACGAACATTTGCGCGGGCCAAGGAACTCCTCGCAGATCCTGCACTTCAGCTGGACCAGTTCGTCACGCACCGATATCCGCTCGAAATGTATGAGGAAGCACTCACCACAGCACAGACTGGCACTGGTGCGAGTGCTATCAAGGTTGTGCTCGAGGGCCCAGCTGCTGTCATGCGTGAACGTGAGACAATCCACAGTACCTCAGGCTCACTGGAGGAGCTGGAGCCACCTGTGATCCTTGCTGCAGCTGCGAAGCGTGCACGCCACCGCTCGTCCGAGGATTCGGAGTCGTAGCACCCCTACAGGAGACCGAGCTCCTTCCCAACATCCGCAAAAGCGGTCAGTGCTGTATCGAGCTGCTCTCGGGTGTGTGTTGCAGTGACAATTGTCCGTATCCGGGCTTTGCCTTCCGGAACTGTCGGAAAGCCAATACCCTGGGCAAACACTCCCCGCGAGAAAAGAAGATCGGAGAACTCCATTGCCTTCGACGCCTCGCCAATCATCACGGGAGTGATGGGAGTCTCACTCATTCCGATGTCGAATCCAAGATCACGCATTGCACCCTTGAAGTACGCAGTGTTATCCCATAGCCTCCTCACGAGGGTGTCATCCCTCTCAAGAAGATCGATGGCTGCCTCGCAGGCTGCAACAACTGCTGGTGGATGGGAGGAGGAAAAGAGAAATGGACGTGCTGTGTGAATGAGATAGTCGCGCACGGTTGCTGTAGAAGCGATATAGCCGCCCACAACACCAATTGCCTTGCTGAGAGTCCCTATGTTGAGTGCAACACGGCCATGGAGCCCAAAATGATCGACAGTACCGCGGCCATGCGACCCGAGGACGCCTGTGGCATGGGCATCATCGACCATGACACCTGCTCCATACGCCTCAGCCCTCTCGACAAGACCTGGCAGTGGAGCGATGTCCCCATCCATGCTGAATACCCCATCAGTGACGAGCAGCACTCTCCGGTACCCCTCCTTCCTTGCAGTTGCGAGTGCACGTTCTGCCGCATCCAGATCCGCATGGTCAAACAGAAGGCGATGTGCCTTTGTGAGCCTGATGCCATCAATGATGCTTGCATGGTTGAGAGCATCACTCACCACGCAGTCTGGCTCCTGGAGCACAGCACTGAGCACTCCGACATTGACGGTGTACCCGCTCTGGAATGAGAGTGCAGCTTCTGTCTTCTTGAAGCGGGCAAGCTTCTTCTCAAGCTCTTCATGAAGTGTCTGTGTACCCGCAATGGTTCGCACTGCGCCTGTTCCTGCACCCCAGGACTGTGCAGCCTGGCATGCTGCCTCAATCAGCTCTGGATGCGTGTTGAGGCCCAGGTAGTTGTTGCTTGAGAGATTGATGAGCTCATGGCCAGCGATTTTGACTTCTGGTCCCTGGGCAGACTCGAGAATGCGAAGAGGACGATACAGTCCCCGCTTCCTGAGATTGTCAAGGTCCTCCTCCAACGAAGCATCGAACTGTCGAAGACCCTCTTCCGCAGTGTGCTGTGCATCAGTCATGCCGTACTCCTTCCCGTGTCAGAACGATCTTCCCACTCGTGCCCTTCTTCAGTCTTCGAACTGCCTCGTCTATTGCTTCTCCAGTAAACGGGAGTCGGTCTGTGATGAGGGAGGTCATGCGTATTGCACCTGTCCTGACAAGCCGTGTCGTCTCCTCCCAGCTTGCAAACAGCTCTCTCCCGACAATGCCGTACAGCGTGACTCCCCGCATGACGACATCTGCAGAGAAATCTACTGCAACAGGTTCATCGCCAAGTCCAAGCATGGAGACCCATCCCCCTGGACGGACAAGATGCACGGCTGTCTGAATGGCCTCTGCTGCACCACTCATCTCAAGCACTCCATCAACCTCCCGCTCTCCAAGCACGTTCCTGAGCACATCCTCCATGGAGGTTCCTGGCTCAAGAATGCAGCTGGCATCAGCGCCCATCGTCATGGCAAGCCCTGCACGAAAGGGAGACCGGTCAATCGCAACGATGAATGCTGCTCCCTTCGCCTTCGCAATTGCACAGCATGCACACCCGATTGGACCTGCCCCCATGACAACAACAGTGGCCCCAGCCAGATCAGCGACTGCGGTGGCATGGACTGCATTGCCCACAGGCTCCATTGCTGCACCGACTGCAGGATCGCAGTCTTCCCACAGTGGCCACGTATTTACTGCTGGCACAACGATATACTCGGCGAAGCCGCCATCCCGGTCCACTCCAAGAATGGAGGTATTCCTGCAAACATGGAACTCTCCACGAAGACACTCCGGACATGTCCTGCAGACGATGTGCGATTCGACAGCAACCCGGGTACCCACTGTTTGGTCCGTGACACTGCTACCGACTGCATCGATAGTGCCGCAGATTTCATGTCCCATGATTCGAGGAGGTACCACCCGCCCTGCAGCCCAGGGATTCCAGTCGTAGAGATGGATGTCCGTGCCACAGATGGATGCTGCCTCGACACGTATGCGCACATCCGACATTCCCGGCTCAGGTACGGGAACATCGACTTCAGTAAAGCCAGGTCCTGGCGAACTCTTGATGACTGCTTTCATCGCCTCTTGATTATGGATCATCAGCATGAGGTCATCGTTCAGAGACACGACTCTCAAGTCTGAAAGGAATTTCGATGGTACGATCTGCGTATGAGTCAGCGATTATCTCCCCTGTCTGTTCTGTTCACCATCTGCGCAGCACTCCTTGTCACAGCCTGTGGAACTGCATCATCGAATGCACCAGGGAGCTCTGGAACGCCAGCAGCTTCAGGATCACCAACAGAAGTCCCAACCCTCGCAGTCGCCCCAAGATCAGGCGATGCCACTGTGAGCTTCCACACCGTCATCTATCCCGATGCTGGAAGTCCCTGTGCTGGTCTCACATCTGATACGCCGTTCGCTGCAGCACCCCAGGCATGCCAGGCACTCTTCGCTACCGTGTATGCAACGCTCGTTCCTGGCAGCAGTGCTGCATCTTACCTACCATTTCCATCGACAGCTTCTGCTGCCTCTGGAGTTGCTTCGCAGCAGGCTTCAGCTGCAGCTGAAGCCTTTGTCCGGAGCCAGGTTCTCACATGGTGGGCAGCCTTTCACACCCAGCTTGGTCTGCTCACGGATCTCGATGGTGCATATTCAGGGCAGGATGCAATTCTGTCACTGCTCCGGAGCGGTGGTGCACTTGAGAACCCGCCTTCGTGCCTAGCACCGACATCACTCACTGTAGTCCATGTTCAGAAGCAAGCACGTACGTACCTCGAGGGACATGGCTGGTCCTCGCCTTCATCCCTTGGAATCGTTGCAACCTATCCTGTCTGTTCGGGAGTGAAGGTCATCTCCGGTGTCCACTCGAGAATCTTCGGAGTTGCCGCTGCACCATATTCCGTTCTCCTTACCGGCACTGTGCAGTCGGATCCCATCATCACCACAACATGGGTGACCGATGGTGTAGCCCAGTGCGGAATGTCCGATGTGAAGTCCACGTGCCAGCAGTGATCCGTGCAGTCTGTACAGGGTAACAGCCCTGTCGCACACGGTCTGCTACCGGTTGTTCCACGATACAGTGGAATGGGACATTCCATGGAGTTGGATTTTCGATGAGGTTCGTCATTCGCACTGTACTCGCATTCCTGCTCATGCTGTCCAGTGCTGCGCTCGTTGCCACTCAGCCTGCTCTTGCCTGTGTGACGCAGTCATGTGGAGGCGGTGGTACACAAGGTGGAAGTGGTAATGGAGGTGGTGGTGGAGAAAGTGGTGGCGGACCAACACTTGGTGCCTG
>DAIDIX010000081.1 GCA_027451645.1 Candidatus Dormiibacterota bacterium
TGGACGGCACGCTGCGTGACGTGGTGCGTCCCAAAAAGGCCCTGCATGCGGCACTGATTTCCCGCATCAAGATCATGGCGCAACTCGACATTGCCGAAAAACGCATGCCGCAGGATGGACTCCGCTATATCGTTCGGATCCTGATCCTCAACTGCAGTACTGAATGAACCACCACTTGCGAGTGCTGCACGAACTGCACGAAGTGCATGGTCTACGACAATTGCCTCGATTTCTGCAGTACGCTGACGCATGCGCCGGGTCTCGAGCTCACCCGATGCTCCCATATGCTCATAATGCGCCTCAAGTGCATCAGCGAGTGTGACAATTCCTTCGCCACGCGATGCAGTCGTCTGGATGACAGGCACTTTCCAGCCATCCTCCCGGATTGCACCTTTCTGCCGGAGAACCTCCCGGAGTTCCCGTGTCACACGTTCTGAACCCTCAATATCCGCCTTGTTCACGACGAAGATGTCCGCAATCTCGAGTATTCCTGCCTTGATCGCCTGGATGCTGTCACCAGCAACTGGAGTGACAACAACCACAGTCGTATCTGCACACTCCATGACCTCAAGCTCTGACTGTCCAACTCCTACTGTCTCTACAATGCTGCGGTCCTTTCCCGAAGCATCAAGAAGCCGGATGGCATCCCTCACTGCAGCCGCAAGACCACCAAGGTGGCCCCGTGCAGCAAGGCTCCGAATGTACACTTCCGGATCGAGGACATGGCGCTGCATCCGGATACGGTCTCCTAGTACTGCACCCCCACTGAATGGACTTGAAGGATCGACAGCAAGAACTCCTACTGCATGATTCCGTGAGCGCCACTCTGCAATGATCTGGTCCGTGAGCGTACTCTTGCCACTCCCTGGCGGGCCAGTAATGCCCACTACATACGCTGTCCTCGGCTTCATGCGCAGATCGTGCATGAAAGCTGCAATCGTCTCATCCCCATCCTCAACCATTCGAATGGCCCTGCCGAGATCCTTTGGACTCTGAAGCGCGAAGGGAGGAGCAGTGTTCATCCATCCGAGTGTATCAGGCTCCAATACCCGATGGCCTGCAGTCCTGAAGTCATCGGGAACAGCAATATGCACCAGGCATGATAATAGGAATGATGCTGCGCAAACGCAATCTCGCAATCCTTCTCCTCTCCATCCTCATTTCATCGTGTGGTGCTGTGGCGCCACTTCGCCATACTTCAGCATCACTCTGGAAAGATCTCCCCTCAGGGGCTCCTCCTGCTACCTATGTCGGTCTCTCATGTACAGAGCAGCAATGCATTGCAGTAGGGCAGGAAGCAACGGAACCAGATGGCAGCTCCATCCCGCTCATCGTGGCTATCTCGATGACCAGTTCCACTGTGAAACGCGTTACCACTTCCCTCATCTCCCGACATGACACCATCAGTGGAGTCAGCTGTGGAAGCAGTGGCGCATGCTGGCTCGTTGGGAATGAATCAACAGCAAATGGCTCGAATACCCTCATTCTCTCGTACCGCAATGGCATGCTGAGACGTGTGGCGAGCCCAAATGCTCCTGCCCCCTTCAACCAGAACGATCTCACTTCCATTGACTGTCCAACACCAGCCATCTGCTGGGCAGTTGGGCAGTCAACAGACTCCCTCAATACGGGCATCGTGCTCATCGAGCGCCTTGGTGGCAACACATGGAAGAGGGTGCTGGCACCTGCAACGGACACCACTGGCGCTGCTGAACTTGCTTCAGTAGGCTGCACATCGACTACATCGTGTCTGGGAGTAGGCTCCGCATCCTCAGGGGCAACCAACCATGAGCCCCGTGCACTTGTCGAAGAGCTCACTGGCAATGCATGGCATATCGTGCCCCTGCCAAGGTCAAGCGCCATCACTTCACTGAGTGGTGTTTCCTGCCCCCAGCCACAATTCTGCCGTGCAGTTGGAACTCGTACTTCTGCGGATGGATCACTTCTGCCATATCTCATAACTGAAGCAGCAGGAAAGTGGTCTGCTGGTCTCCTTAGCTTTGTGGATCCAGTATCCCTTTCCAGTGTTTCCTGCCCTGATGTGACTGTGTGCTATGTCGTTGGCACAACATCACCAGCAAATGCTCCTGGGAACTTCTTTGCTGCCAGGTGGACAGCTACAGGCTGGACAACCATCGCACTTCCCCAGCAGACAGGAACTTCCCTCGAAGCCATTTCATGTGGAACACCCTCACTATGTCATGCAGTTGGAAACTCCCAGGTATCGGGAGTAGGTCTTGTACTCTCTTCGACGTAACGAACACAGCAACGCGGCCGTTAGAATGCAAGGATAGGCTCTCAGTGAGCACTGTGCTGCTGATGACGTGGCACGAAGGGGAACAGCGACAGTTATGAGTTATGATCCGAGGCTTCAGCCCACTGGTCGACGAGTTCGGGGAGGACGTGTTGCCCGTCCAAAGCGGAAATCTGTCGGACGCATTGTGTCAATGGTCATCCTCACAATTGTAGGATTCATGGTCTCAGGTGGCACTGGTGCTGCTCTCTACTTTCTCCCTGCAATCCGCACTGCATTCAATGCTACGGGCAAGCAGGCATCCACAACAGGTGGCATGGGATCATCCACCCTTTCCGCCACTCCGAACAGCACTCTTCCACCTCCTAATGCACCATTCAATGTCCTACTCTTGGGTTCTGACAATGACAACAAGTTCACAAGCGGCGTGTACCTTACGCAAGCAATGATTCTTGTACGGGTCGATCCTTCTACGGGCCATGTCACGATGTTCTCCATCTCCCGGGATCTCGCAGTACCGCTCTACAAGGGACCGAATGATCCCATTGGACGTACAGACAAGATTGACAAGGCATACATGTTCGGTGGAGTCCAGGGAGCCATCAGCACTGTCGAAAACGATTTCAATGTCCACGTTGACTACTATGTCTGGATCGGCCTCAAGGGTCTCGTCAATCTCATCAACAAGATGGGAAATGCTGATGTCTATGTCACGAACAGCGTGCTCGACGACTACTATCCGAATGATCTCGGGACAGGCAACCCCTATGAAACGCTGCGTGTCGCACTACTCCCGGGCCCGCAGGAACTTGATGGCTACCATGCAATGGAATATGTCCGTTCCCGCCATGGGGACATCCGGGAAGATCTCGGCAGATCCATGCGCCAACAGCAGGTACTTGTTGCCCTCAAGAACAAGGAGAAACTCCTCAGCATCACGGACATACCTGCACTCAGCGCAGCACTTTCCGGCGAGGTGTCCACTAACATGCAGCTGACATTCATGGCGAGCCTGAGATCTCTTGCCCACACTGTGACCCCTGCTGACATCACGCATATCGTGCTCTTTCCACCGTATGCAACCTCACAGGTGATTGGTTCCCAGGACGTCCTTGTTCCGAACTGGTCCCTCATCCTGCCCTATGTCCACACGTACTTTCCTGCAGCATCCTGAGCCATGAATAGACGCATATCCACCCTAGGCATCCTCCTCCTGATGGTCCTCTTCGGCATCGGACTCAACAGGTGGCTAACCCTCAGCCAGTCACGTGTATCCATCCATATCAGCACACCTGATGCTCTGACACAGGCAGTTCCGCTGCCAGGAGTGATGTATCTCGCCCAGAATGGAATCCTCTACAAGTTTGTTAACGGACGATTTTCCCGTGTCCATCTTCCGACCAACGGCTACTGGATGCAGCCATCCCAGGATGGTCCAAACCTCATAGTGGTCAACAGGCAGCTCGACTACTCCGATGCATACATTGCAGATCCAGCAACAGGCAAGCTCCAGTACCAGATCACACACAATGAGGGACCTGTTCCCGTCAATCCGAACAACATCCAGGACAATTACTGGATCTTCTGGCCCCGGCTCATTCCAGGCACGCAGACACTTGTAGCGAGTACTGACTTCCCAAAGAATGGCTACCAGGTGGACTTCTCAATCTGGCAGGACCCCATCACACACTACACGCCAACATCGTCGCCTGCTTCTGTGGACCAGTGGACCATACCGAACAACTACACAGGTGGCGATACCACACCTACCCCGCTTGCAAATGGCGGACTCCTCTTCAGCCACTACGCCCTCAATGACATCAATGGCAACGAGGAGATCCTTTCCGTAATTGGCTATCAGCCCAATGCTCCTGCCACGACAACCTACCTCACAACTCCCTCACAGGACTGTTCACAGCCAAACGTTTCTCCTGACCAGACACAGGTGGTCATGATCTGCACGGACAGTTCATCAAATACTGCGGAACTCGTCAATGTGGTGACAGCACCACTCCTCCAGGGAGGGGCTGCACTCGGACCGATGCACACCGTCGTATCCCAGTGCCTATGTGCATATCCCACTTGGTCACCTGACAGCAGGAGCATCGTCTACCTGGCTCCAAATGGAAAGACTGGTCCATTCCAGCTCTGGTGGGTGAAGAAGCCTCTTGCCATCCACGTTGCCCCACCAATTCTTGTCACAGACCAGTCATCGGTTTCCGTGAACTTCGATGCGACATCCCCTCCCCTCTGGCTCCCCTCGTAGTGCTGTGAGTGAGCTCCTCGCACGCAACAGCTGCACTGCAGCATCATCAGGTGGGAAGACATGCCCTTCCATTGCACGGCCCTCATCTAGGTGTAATGTCCACACACGTTGTTTACGCGTTCGATGGGAGTTTTTCCGCCCAACGCTGAGTGTGCTCTGTGGTAATTGTACTTGTGGAGAAATCCTTTCAGGGTGCGTGTTCGTGCTGAGTTGGAAGTATACGGACGGACATACGCCCATTCTTCCAGCAGGGTTCTGTTGAACCGTTCTACTTTCCCATTGGTTTGCGGACGGTAGGCCCTGGTGGAATTGTGCTTCACGTGCGCTTCCGCAAGATGGGCATTGGAGGCTCCAGAGCGATATGCTGGTCCATTATCGGTGAGGATGGCCTTCGCATGGATGCCGTGCTCTGCATAGAACGCTGCTGCCCTGCCCCCAATCGAGACAGAAATGTCCACCTCCTGGTCCTGCTCCCGGGCCCTGAGTGCGGCAAGCGCTTCCTGCACGACTGCTGCTGGGATCGTAGCCCGCTCACTTGCACACTCCTCAAGTTCTCGCACGACGGCATCCAGTAGATGGAACCTCCTGCAGGATGCGCCCCCTCCTGGTGCAGGCGATGGCCGGGACTCGAAACTCGGTGACAAGTACTGGAGCCCCCCTGGTGACATGGGGAGGTCCCCATCGAGGTGAGCACGCTGAAAACACGCATGATGCATGGCTATATCCCTTGAAATGGAACTGATTCGGTCCGTTTGGCAGCAGGGTGGTCCCCGCCGGCTTCAGCGTCCGGAATGCGGCATGCCACACACACCGGACCGCGAGAGGAAGCCGGCGCAGCGATACAGCCTCCAAAGCCTGAAGGTGTGTGATGACAACATGCGATCGATACTTCCACCTGCACGAATTTTTGCAAGGGGCAGCTTCCGCCTCGCGGGACAGCGCAGGGGATTGAATACGACGAAGGTGCTACGGGCATGGTGTTGACAGCTGTGAGCGCCTATACTGGATCTGATGCGAGGGTGTTGATCTCCTTCGTAACGACATCCGAAGGAGCACATCATGCAGGACCAACTTCCAGGGGGCTGGTTCCACTCCTCGGATCAGCCGGACTTTCCTGAGCAGACCTTCACGGACCCTGCGGATCTCCAGGGATCCTCCCAGTCCCTCCACTGGTCACTCGGTGCTGCGCCAGAACAGCTCCCGCCGGTGCCCCCTCCTACACCCCCGCAAGGCTCGCTTCCCATCGGGCAGACCTTCGGTGGTACGCCCTCGCAGCAGGGACAGCTTCCCGGAGGCATTCCCCCTGTGTCCCAGTGGGGGAGAACCCGTGCACGGTACAACCCGAAATACGCCGCGCTTGCAGTGCTCTTTTTCTTCATCATCGTGGTGATCAATCTCTCAAGCGGGTTTCCCGTGATCGCTATCCTGCTGGGCCTGATTGTTGCCCTCCGCATTCTTCTGTTTCAGCGGCACCGCCGCTGACGGAGCCAGTGCACACCGGTGCACTGTCCAACAGCAGCGGGATCACTGCATCGAGGGGATCCACAGTCTCCGCACGATAGTGCGGGGTTCCGATCACGGAGAGCTCCGTGCAGCCAAGGATCACTGCCGTTGCACCCCTGTCTAGGAGTGCTGCCACGATCTCCTCCAGATTGGGCTGGAACTTCACTGGGGCACTTCCTGCAATGACTCCTCGGATGCACTTCTCAAGCACCCCGCACTCCCTCCGGGTCGGCTCAACACACGCGGCCCCATATCTCCGGAGGGCATCCCTATACAGCCCCGTCCTGATCGTGGTGGGAGAGGCAGCAATGCCGATCCTGCTGCCATGTGCGGCTGCTGCACCTGCAGCAGCCTCGATGAGCGACACCACAGGGTGTCCGACCAGGGCTGCAATCTCCCCCTCAAGGAGATGCGCCGTATTGCAGGCAATCACGACCCTGCAGTCAGGAAGATCGCCAAAGGTGTGCCCGGCACACCGTCTCACGGATCTGTGCCAGGGCAGCAGTTCTCCTGGATGGATCGCTGATGAAGTCCATGACCGGGATGGAGCAGTGGAAAATCATGGGATAGTCACTTCCTGAGCGTGCTCCACGCGATGCTGCACCAGCAACAATCCGCCTGTGCAGCTCGCAGCTCGCCTGGGGACCCATTCCGCCAATGATGGCAATATTCCTTCCGCTCATGCTGACCAGTGTAGGGGGCATCCCCGGACACCTGACGTACGAAGCTGCTGCAGGGTGTCGAACGCCAGCGATATTGTCGGGGCGGGTTCAAGGGGTCAACGCAACAGCTTGGTGAGTTACTTACTCTGAGAGAACTCACAGGAGGTTGCTATGGCCCTACATCTCACACTTCGTCAGCGGCAGCAGGCACGAAGATTGTTCCAAGAAGAACTGACTCAGCTCGAGATTGCCGTTTCAATTGGATGTTCTCAACGTACCATTGAACGAGTGGTACCGAGGTACGGGAACAGAGAACAAAGCTCAATCGTATGGAGTTTGGGTCCTGGGCGACTTTCACTCGAAGATCGCGAAGAAATTAGTCTGGGCATTTCAAAAGGCGAAACCTTCCGCTCAATTGCGAGCCGTCTTGGCCGTTCTCCGTCGACAATCTCACGCGAAGTCAAGGTAAATGGAGGAACACAGCGATATCGCGCGGTTCAGGCGCACCATGATGCATATGTTCACGCTCGACGTCCAAAGGCAGTCAAGCGTGGTACCGGTCCGCTCCTTGAGACGGTTGAACTGTGGCTCAAGGACCTATGATCGCCAGAAGAGATTTCACGCAGGTTACGCAAGGAATCCCAGAGGATGAAGGCATGCGGATAAGTCATGAGACGATTTGCCAGTCCCTTTTCGTCCAGGGAAGAGGTGAACTGTATCGCTGCCTACGAACCGGCAGGGCACAAAGGAGACCTAAGCGTAGAGAAGAACGTCGAGGTCAAATTCCGAACATGGTCATGATCTCGGAACGACCTGCTGAAGTGGAAGACCGAGCCATTCCCGGCCTTTGGGAAGGGGATCTCATAATAGGCAAAGGAGGGCGTTCGGCCGTAGGGACGCTCGTTGAGCGTTCAACCCGGCATGTATTGCTGTTGCACCTTCCGGATGGCCGAGAGGCTGAGAAAGTCAACGAAGCGATG
>DAIDIX010000082.1 GCA_027451645.1 Candidatus Dormiibacterota bacterium
ATCTTTCGAGGTGACGTCCCTCATTCAGGTCAAAGACCTTGACCACATCCACCAACTTGTTGAGTTGCTTGGTGATTTGTTCCATCACTTCAGCCGAACCATTGGTCACGATGGTCATGCGTGAAGGAAGGAAACGGGAAGTGCGACGCATCTGCCGTGCTGTTGAACTCAAGGTCGTCCGTCTGGAGCGGGTTCGTATTGGAGGCCTCAGTCTTGGGACACTGCCCTCTGGAGCCTGGCGTGAACTCACTGGAGAAGAAGTTGCCCGTCTCCGTCCTCCTGCAGGAGGCAAGCGCACGAAATGACAGATCACCGTCCTCCTGTCATCACTATCGATGGACCATCTGGCAGTGGCAAATCCACCCTTGGACGAGCACTCGCACTCCGGTACGGACTCCAGTTCGTCGATACCGGACTTCTGTACCGGGGACTCACAGTTGCTGTAATCCAGCATGGCCTCACTGCAGCAGATGCCCCATCCATTGCAGAGCTTGCACGTTCAGCCCATATTGAACTCAATACTGATCCTGGAAAAGCTCCTGGGAGCTGGGATCTTCGCATCAATGGATGGGATCCCCATGGAGAGGAACGCAATCCCGCACATGCACGTCTCCTCTCCGAGGTGAGTGCAATTCCTGCAGTCCGCACTGCACTCCTTGCAGTCCAGAGGGCATTCGGGATTGCAGGGTGCGTTGCAGTGGGAAGGGACTGCGGCATGGTGATCTTCCCTGATGCATGTGCCAAGATCTATCTCGAAGCAAGTGATGCCATCCGTCGCCACAGGCGTGCTTCCCAGTTTGAGGAGCAGGGTACTGCTGTTGATGCCTCACTCCTCTCCAGGGAGATAACGGAGCGGGACCGGCTTGATGCCCCCCGCACATTCCGTGATCCGGATGCATGCGTGATCAACACGGATCTCAATGACATCGAGGAGATGATCCGGCTTGCAGTGCAGTACTGCGAGGACATGGGCTGTGCAGTACCCTCTGATGCCACTCATCCACGTCATGAGGAGCGGGTGTGATCTACCAATTCCTTGCTGGACTCATGAGGAGCATTGCACGCGGATACCTCCTGGGGAAGCTCCATATCGAAGGTGCAGAACATGTTCCAGTCGAGGGTCCAGTACTCCTTGCAGGAAACCACATCGCAACCATAGACCCTCCACTCACTGGCGCGTATGTACCGCGGAAGGATGTGTTCTACATGGCGAAGAAGGAGTACTTCCGCCGTCCGATGCAGCGGCTTCTCTTCCAGCAGTACCATGCGTTTCCCGTATCGAGGGGAACAGGTGACAGGAGGGCACTCGCCACTGCAGTGGCACTTCTCAGGAAAGGGAATGCGCTTCTCATGTACCCCGAGGGAACACGGTCAAGCTCAGCATCAATCCGGGATCCCCGGGCAGGTGTCGGATACATTCTCCAGCATGCTCCCGAGACCCTTGTGGTGCCAGTGGCCATCATCGGGAGTGAACGTGTGATGAGAAAGCATGAGCTCTTCCCCAAGCGGCAGAGCGTGACGATCCGGTTTGGGCACCCCATTCCAGCACCCCTGGTGGGGGATGATGGAAAATCCCGCACACCCCATGAGATTGCACTCATCGTCATGCACCATGTGGCTGAGCTTCTTCCCGAGTCCTATCAGGGCATCTACCACGAGTCCTCGCTTGAGGATCTCCTTGCACGGGCACAGCAGCACCATCATGGAGCCCCAGCCGAGGAGAAGCACCATGACGCGTGAGGTTGGCTCCCCAGGCACTCTCGTGGCTTTCGATCTCGAGACTACGGGACTTTCAGCACGGCGGAACAGGATATGCGAGGTGGGTGCTGTGAAGTTCGATTCACGAGGAACTGTTCTCGACCGCTACGGCTCGTTCGCGAATCCTGCACAGCCCATTCCCGTTCCCATCCAGAGGCTCACTGGCATTTCGGATGACATGGTGCAGGATGCTCCACCTCCATTCCGCGTGGTCGAGGAGCTCGATGATTTCTCGCAGAATGCATGGTTTGTCGGACACGGAGTGCCGTTCGATGTCTCCTTCTGCGAAGCAGAGCACCCGGGTATGTTCCATGACCGTGTGGTTCTTGACACAGTCGATATAGCACGGATTGTGCTTCCCCGTCTTGACAGGTACTCGCTCACTGCACTTACTGCACTGCTTGCAGTGGAGCATGACCAGCCCCACCGTGCTTGGAGCGATGCAGAGGCAACGATGGACCTCTTCATGGTGCTCTGCGCAGTAACCAAGAACCTGCCTGCTGCAGTATTCGAAGAACTCCGCTCCCTTGCAGCAACTGGTGCAACGGATCCACTTGCCCACTTCTTTGACTGGATAGCATCATGTCCCACAGCACAGTTCAGTCATGTCCACATTCCCTCGATGGAAGCGGAACCTCTTCCTGTGCCCCATCCAGCACATGTCTCCCAACAGAAGGCAGTAGGAGATGTTGTCGATGCTGCCCTTGGTCCTGATGGTGCACTTGCTGAGCTCGACAGGTATGAATACCGTCCTGAGCAGATCGAGATGGCCCATGCTGTCTCCCAGGCCTGCGAACGTGGTCAGTCACTTGTTGTCGAGGCTGGAACTGGAACGGGAAAGACTCTTGCATATCTCACTCCCATCATTGCCACATGCATGAAGGATTCTGTACGCGCAGTCATTGCCACGCACACGATAGCGCTTGAGCATCAGCTCATGGACAATGATCTTCCCCTTGCCTGTGCACTGCTCGATGCACCGCTCACCATCGCACTCCTCAAGGGACGCGCGAACTACCTCAGCAGGTACAAGCTCCATCATGCTGTCGAGGCACTCGTCAAGGGCACATTTCCAGCACATGTCGCGAAGGATCTCTGGGCACGGTTCCTCATGCGCATGACTGTCTGGGAAAGCGAAACCACCTTTGCAGAGCGGAGCGAGCTCCACCTTTCCCATGAGGAAAGCCAGATATGGTCTCTTGTGGCTGCAGAGGGAGAGTCCGATGCACATCTCACCCGTCCTGAGGATGTGCGGGAAGACAGCTACTATGTCGACCATGCACGGGCCCATGCCCTTGCTTCTGATGTTGTCGTGACAAGCCATGCACTCCTTGTTGTCGATGCACTCCGGGACCATGCTCTGCTCGGGGAGTATCAGATGCTCGTCATCGATGAGGCACACCACCTTGAGGATGTTGCAACAGACCAGCTCACTGTCGTGCTCGATCTCACTGCAACACTCAGGAAGTGGAAGGGCTCTGCAGTGAAGCTTCTTCCTCCCTCCATGGAGACAGCATGTGGAACGATCACGCATGCACTTGAGCTCGCAACGAATGCTGCACGCCAGGCAGCACGGGCAATACCAAGTTCCGATACGGGAAATGGTGTACGTGCACGCATTCCCGATGACAGTACGCCAACACCCCACCTTGCGCAGCTCCAGGAACAGCTTGGCATTGCCAGGACAGCTGCGAGAGACCTCATTGCAGGCATCGAGGACACCCCGCTTCCGTTTCCTGATGGTCCAGAGAGCGACATCCTTGTTGCAATGCTCCGGATGCTCATAGACACCACGTCTCGCTGGGAGGAACCTGGAGATCACCATGTCCGCTGGATTGAGCTCAGCGATTCGAGTGTCCGGTGTGCAATTGCACCCACCTCTGTCCAGGGAGAGCTGCAGGAACTCATGGCACATCCCACAACAACCATCCTCACCTCAGCCACACTCTCGGTTGGTGGCACCTTCACTTTCTTCCGCGAACGTGCTGGACTTGCCAATGTGCATGAGCTCATTGTGAACAGGACTGACCGTGACTTCCTCTCCCATGCCTCATGCTGCATTGTGAAGGACATCCCCCCATATGACTCGAAGGAGTATGAGGAGCAGTTTGCAGATCTCTGTGTTGATATTGCCCGTGTTCTCAAGGGCCACTGCATAGTGCTGTTCACAAGCTACACAGCACTCCGTCGCTGCCATCAGCGGATCGTGGACAGACTTGAGCAGGATGAGATTGCTGTCCTTGGCCAGAGTGTTGATGGCACCCTGTATCAGATCGTGCAGAATTTCCGGTCGAATCCCCGTGCCATCCTGCTCGGGACTGGTGCAATGTGGGAAGGAATAGATCTTCCCGGCAACATTGCGAAGTGTGTCATTGTTGCCAAGCTTCCGTTTCCGGTACCAACTGAGCCACTTCACCAGGCACGCTCGGAGCAGTACAGGAGTCCATTCATGCAGTATTTTCTTCCCGTTGCAGCCCTTAGGCTGAAGCAGGGCTTTGGCCGACTCGTGCGAAGCGAGCATGACAGGGGAGTGGTTGTCATTGCAGACTCCCGGATCCGTACGAAAGAGTATGGAAAGGCCTTCCTCTCAACGCTTCCTGCTGTTGCAGTCGTTGAAGAGGAGCGTGAGCGAGTTGCTGACTATGTGAGGCAGGGAGCATCCGGATAACCGGCATGGCGAGCATGTAGAGTAATGGAGAACAGCATCCACGTGGAACTCTGACACCATGCTCTCGACAGCTCCGAACATCCCCCAGATTATCGACCATCCAGGCAATGAGCTTGAATCTGTCCGGATTGCCCTCGTGCAGCTTGCTCCCGTGCTCGGTTCCCGGGAAGCGAACCTCGAACGGCATGCTGCCATTGCTGGCGAGCTCGCGAAGCGCGGCATCCACCTCATCCTCTTTCCCGAGCTCTCGCTCACTGGCTACTTTCTCAAGGACCTTGTGCCAGATGTGGCATGCTCCCTTGCTCCACAGCACTGGAAGGAGCTCCAGGAGGCATGTGGATCGAGCACAGTCATAGCAGGCGGAGTCTACGAGACAGCCGAGCACATCTTCACGAATGCAGCCTTTGCTGTGACTGCTGATGATGTGCAGGTCATCCATGAAAAGGTCTTTCTTCCCACATATGGTCTCTTCGATGAGCTCCGGTACTTCGGACGGGGTACAGGGTTTCGCTCCCGGATGATTGACCTCGATGCGAAACCATTCCAGCAGTGGAAGATGGGAACCGTCATCTGTGAGGACATGTGGCATCTCCGATCGATTTCCCTCCTTGCAGACCAGGGAGTTGACTGCTTCCTTGGGCTGTCATCATCCCCAGCCCGGGGCATCCAGGCACGGAAGTCCCTCGGAAGTGAGCAGTCATATGATGCCATGACACGGACATATGCCCAGCTCACAACTGCCTACTTTGCATACTGCAACCGTGTGGGCTACGAGGATGGAGTCGCCTTCTGGGGAGGATCCCGCCTTGTGCTCCCGGATGGCTCCCTTGCAGGAGAGCCTGCAGGACGGGGGGAGGAGATCCATACGTATGCATTGAGCCACCGGGCCATACGGAGAGCACGCATTGCGACACCACTGCTCAGGGACGAGCGCATAGCACCACTTCCCGTGGAGACCTCCCATGACTGATACATTCACTCCTCTTGAGATTGATACTGATGAGGTGATCCAGCTCCTCACCGAGTTTCTCCGGAACGAGGTGGAGAAGGTGGGATACTCGAGAGTCGTCTTTGGCCTCTCCGGAGGTGTGGACTCCGCAGTTGTCGCTGCACTCGCTGCCAAGGTATTTCCCCGGGAAGCGGTCCATGCCATCCTCATGCCATACCGCACAAGCACGGAGTCCTCGAAGGAGGATGCCCTTGCTGTCTGCACCCACCTCGATCTCGAGCCTGTCATTTCTGACATCACACCACAGATCGATGCGTATTTCTCAACAGATCCCTCTGCCACACCGAGCCGTCGCGGGAACAAGATGGCACGTGAACGGATGACTGTGCTCTACGACTACTCGGAGCGCTACCGGGCACTCGTGGTTGGCACATCAAACAAGAGTGAGCTCCTTCTCGGCTACGGAACGATCTTCGGGGACATGGCCCATGCGATCAATCCGCTCGGAGATCTCTACAAGACGCAGGTCTTCGCCCTTGCCGGGGCCCTCACGCTTCCCGAACAGGTCAGAACGAAACCTCCGAGTGCAGATCTCTGGGAAGGACAGCTTGATGAGCAGGAACTGGGCTTCACCTACCGTGAGGCAGATCAGATCCTCTACTACCTCGTTGATGAGAGGCGCTCTCCAGAGGAGATTGAGGCACT
This sequence comes from Candidatus Dormiibacterota bacterium, assembly GCA_027451645.1. GTDB lineage: Bacteria > Chloroflexota > Dormibacteria > Aeolococcales > Aeolococcaceae > JAJZLL01. Next base: position 6,081 of record DAIDIX010000082.1, read on the forward strand.
CGGCTTTGACAGCAAGATCGTGAACGAGATTCTCCAGAAAGTGAAACAGAACCAGTACAAGAGGCGGCTTCCTGTCATTGCGAAACTTGGACCGCGAACCATTGACCGGGATTTCCGCTATGCCCGGGACTGGGGGCATTGATGCTCTCCGTCGTAGCGACTCCCATCGGGAACCTCGGCGACATCACGCTCCGTGCCCTTGAGACATTTCGGGGTGCAACAGTTGTCATAGCAGAAGACACACGGCGGACCCGCATGCTGCTTACCCACTACGACATCCATGTGCCCCTCGTCTCCATGCCTGCATTCCGGGAAGAGGTGCAGGCAGAACGCATCCTCCGGAACTACTCGACGAACGATCTGCTTGTCTTCTGCAGCGATGCTGGCTCACCAGTCATCAGTGACCCTGGTGCTCATCTTGTTGCTGCAGCCCTCGCACTCGGTCATGATGTCGTTCCCATTCCCGGCCCATCTGCCATCACAGCTGCCCTTTCTGTTGCAGGCATTCCCCTTTCCGGCTTCACCTTTCTCGGATTCCTGCCCCGACGGCCTGGGAGGGCTGCAACGCTCCTCACGACACACCTTGAAACTGGACTTCCCATCGTGCTGTATGAATCCCCGTTCCGGCTTGTCCATCTCCTCGAACTCATAGAAGCCCATGCACCGACACGCGAGGTCGTTGTTGCGCGAGAATTAACAAAGCATTTTGAGACAGTCTACCGCGGATCGGCAGAGGAGCTCCGGAGCACCTTCCTCGCAACGCCACCGAAGGGGGAGTGCACCATCATCATTGGAGGACAGCACCGTGACGCGTGAGAACGGAAGATTCTACGTCACTGCAGCAATCGATTACGTCAATGCAGCACCCCACCTCGGAACTGCATACGAAAAGATTGGCTGCGACATCATTTCCCGGTATCACACTCTTGCCTCACACGACACACGGTTTGTCATGGGAAGCGATGAGCACAGCCAGTCTGTTGCACGTGCAGCAGAAGCTGCTGGTTCAACTCCAAAGGAATTCTGTGAACAGCAGAAGGTGCTGTTCCAGCGCACATGGAAGGCCTTTGACATCGTGCCCACAGCCTATGTCCAGACAGACAGCGAGGCAAACCGCTCGTCGACACGGGCCATCATCCAGCGCATCTACGATGCAGGGTACATCTACAAGGGTGCATACAAAGCATGGTTCTGCCCCTCATGCGAACAGTTCTATACGGACAAGCAGATCACGGACCAGCAGTGCCCTGTCCATGAGCGCCCACTCGAGTGGGTAGAGGAGGAAAACTACTTCTTCCGTCTCAGTGCCTTCCAGGAGGCTCTCCAGTCCCACTTTGCATCGCATCCCGATTTCCTCGTCCCGGAAACGAGGCGCAACGAGATCCTCAATGTCATTGAAGGGGGGCTTGAGGACATCAGCATCTCCCGGGCCTTCACCACGTGGGGCATTCCGCTTCCGTTCGATGAGAGCCAGGTCGTCTACGTGTGGTTTGATGCACTCCTTTCCTACCTTACGGGCATTGGCTTCCCGGATGAGGACGGC
>DAIDIX010000083.1 GCA_027451645.1 Candidatus Dormiibacterota bacterium
TCCCTCCTGTGCTGCAACAGCATCGGCAATTCGTTCATGGAACCAGGGGAAGAGGGTGCGGGGGAGCCTGTCTGTGGGAAAGTACCGGAAGCGGACTGCCTCGATGGACCGCCGTGGTGTACCGGAATGGATGTGGCCAATGTACAGCACATCGCAGGCAGTGCGCAGTCCCTTCCAGGAGTAGACGCCAACAAGGCCATCAATGGCTACCTCGCATCCTGTCTCTTCCTCAGCCTCCCGCTTTGCACCAGCAAGGGGATCCTCCATGGGATCCAGGTGGCCTCCTGGAAGTTCCCAGCCAAGCGGAAACGGGCGGAGCTGGAGAAACACGCCGTCCGGGTGGAGGAGGGCAACCTGGACACCAGCTATGGGGTATGGAGCACCATCCACGGAGATGGTCGCAAGTTGGCGGGAAGCGGGCGATGACCTGCCAGTCATGGAGTCAGTCGTCAAGCTGGATTTTCACAGGCCGTGGAGCGGGAGATTCTGCGCCCTCACCTTCCTTCGGCTGGGGAGCCCGCCTGTTTGCATGGTATTCGAAGGTCACAGCAACTGCCAGGAGCAGCTCGCGCTCTGCGTTCCGCAGATGGACGTGCGCCTCTTCGGGAAAGACATCATTCATGAGCTCGCCGAACATTGAGGAAAGATCGTGAATGACGGATGTTGGGCATCCGTCACAGTGATCATGCGTCATGACCATCAGCTCCGAACGTGACCCTGAGGATGCCTTCCTCAAGCTTTGCACGCTGCACTGTCTTGCCGTGCAGCACTCGGGGAAGGGTGATGTCGCGCTTGTAGGGTCCAACAGTCACGAACAGCTCATTGCCATTGTGCGAGAGGTCGAGGCCGTCCTTGGTGGCAAAGGGGAGGCTGAGCTGCAGCTCGTACTCCTTTCCATGCTTTTCGATGCGCTGCGCAACTGATGTATGGAGAATTGCTGCGGGATCATGATGGGCGAAGAGGACATTTCCAAGCTCACGAAGGCTCTCGAGTCCCACCATCTCATGGCTGAACAGGTTGCTCCGTACGATCGGCAGCGGGGAAAATGCCTGGTCCACCAGCTCCGAGTACTTCGCCTGGGATGCCTTCCAGGATGCGAAGTATTCGTCATGTACCTCGTTTGGAATCACGCGGTTCACGACAATGAGATCCGTGAGGTAGTCGTAGAGGCTGAGATACGTGTAGGCACGCTGGGCTTCCTTGATGACCATCTTCTCGAGATTGAGGACGATTCGTATGGTGCATTCCTTCGGATTGCCAATGATCCGCTTCATTGCCTCGAGATCGAGAAGGAGTTCCTTTCCGTATTCGAGAATGTCATCTGTCGGGAGGGGAATCGAGACGAGAGGCTGGATGAGTGGCCGGGCCACCTTGTTGAGCTTCTTCTGCCAGGGGAAGAGGTGCTCGAGGTACCACTTTGCAACATCGGGAAATGCCAGGAGCTGCAGTGTTTCCCCGGTTGGGGCACAGTCGACAATGATGACATCGAATTCCCCGGATTCCTTGTGCCTCTTTATCCACAGGAGGCTCGCAACCTCTTCCATGCCAGGCGGCGTTGCCATCTCCTCTGCCACGATCTCGTCGATGCCCTGGGAAGCGAAGAGGGCAATGAGGTACCGGTGTATCTTTTCCCAGTGATGCTCCAGCTCATGGAGTGCATTCACTTCCTGGGCCCAGAGGTTTTCCGCTATCGGAGTTGGTACCTCATCAACCTCTGCATCGAGACTGTCGCCAAGACTATGGGCAGCATCCGTGCTGACAACAAGGGTCTTGTATCCAAGCGCAGCACAGCGGACAGCTGTAGCAGCAGCAACAGTTGTCTTGCCGACACCGCCCTTTCCGGTATAGAGAATGACTCGCACCAACCAACTCCCACCAACTGGTCTAGGAGAGAGAACTCGTGTAATGGACGGTGATGATGCCACCCACGATGATGAGCAGCACCATGATGACTGCCATGACGGCTACACGAAGAAGATCCCCTGTTACGTATGGTACCCGATCGAGGGGAATCGAGGCATCCTCGGGAGGGAGCGGTTCAATGAGGGCTGCTGCAGTGCTTGGAAGCTTCGCTGCATTCACTGCCCTGCGGGGAGCAAGAACGGGAGCAGGAGACTCCTGCGTGGACTGCACGGGAGCATCGGGGAGGCGAAGTGCAGCTGCTGCACTGGGTGCAGCCTGTTCAGGAGCTGGAGACGCCTGCGGTTTTCCTTGGGGCTTGGCCGGTGGACGGCGCTTCGTTTTCTTTGCCATTGGTGTTCATGTTCAAGACTAACAGGCTTCATGGAGTGCTTGTGCCCACCTGGAAAGCGCGAAGAAAGTGGAGGGAGAATTTCATCCCACAAACCTCTGCATGGTGTGGTAGCCTCAATTGGTCACCACAACATGTTGTGGTGTGGAGTGCATCGCGTGGGAGTCGGGCTCCTTCACTGCCCCGTCCACAACCCGCATGCGCATTGCCATCCGACCCCAGCACTCCGGCAGAGGCTTCCTGCAGGCATATCAGGGAACGAGCGTGTCTGCAAAGAGGACACTGCTCACAGTGAATGGCTGTCCCAACGCCTGGGCGAAGCTGTTTGCGATCTGGGCTTCGAGTTCCTCTCGAGTGACGAATGGTGCGAGAAGGCTCACAGCACTCCGTTCCGAAGCAGAGCTGCCATTACGGAGGTACTGCGCAATGGGTGATGGCTCAAAGGGAATGATGCCGTGCTGCAGGAGCGTTGTTGCATTGCGTGTCTGGGCACTTCCAATGAGCTTCCTCCCTGCGCTGTCAACTACCTCCTGGGCACCAGGAGCTGCAAAGCAGTCTGCACTCCGGCTGCGCGAGGTGGGAATGTGGCCAGCGGAGGATGTGGCAATGCCGAGCCAGTCGAGAGCACTGCGGAGTACGTCATGAATGCGTGCACTGCTCTCCTCGACTGATCCGCCAAAGACCGGATGGGCAACAGGACAGGAGAATGCGTACGTAAGGTCATGGGGCCCATGGTAGACAGCAGTTCCACCAGATTGACGGGGCACAAGATCCACACCATCCCGATAGAGTGCAGCAGCATCGAAGTCACCTACGTCCTGGAAGCGTCCATAGGTAATGCAGCGTGGATCACACCGATAGAAGCGGAGCACTCCCGGTACATACCGTTCCGTGACTGCCTCAAGGAGCTGGGAGTCGATATCCATCTGGGTGGATCCAGGTGCTGTGACTGTGGGGACGAGGATGAAGGGGGATCCTGGCATGTGAGCTCTCCGATGGTGAGTACTTGCCTTGGAGTATACGGTGCACTGCCCTATTTCGAATACCCCCCTGCCACTGCTCCATGCATTCCATCTGCGCTCACCCCTTCCAGTGAACGATGTTCCCGGGCATACTGTGAGCATGTTCACGATCAGCCGCATTTCTCCCGAGGACTGGAAGGAAGCCAGAGCCCTTCGGCTCCGTGCCCTCGAGCAGGATCCCATGGCTTTTGGGTCGACCCTTGCGCGGGAGGAATCGCTTGAGCCAGCGGAGTGGGAGCGTCGTCTGAGGGAAAATCACTGGTACTGGGCCCATGGCGAGCAGGGTCCTGTGGGACTTGCTGTGTGCATGCCTGAGGATGGTGATGTCCGAGCCCGCCGACTTATCTCGATGTGGGTGGAGGAGCGGGTGCGTGGCACAGCAGTAGCATCAGAACTGTTCTGGAAGGTTGCCTCCTGTGCGTATGGCGATGGTGCTGATCGGCTGGTGTTCTGTGTCATGTCGGACAATACGCGAGCAAAGGCGTTCTACGAGAGGGAGGGAGCCCTGCAGCTTGACAGGGCATCAACAGAAGGCTCGGGAGTAGCTACAGCGCGAACAGAGGAACCGTACGAGCTCTGGCTTCCCGGACGTCTTCTCGACCAGCGTTCCTGACTGCACGGTATGCAAGGAGCAGTGCACCAGCACTCCAGCTCTGGCAGGGATTGCCGCCTGGTGCTCCATCCTCGAACTGTCCCCATTCATTGAAGTCATTGGCAGTGCACCAGAGACTGAGACGTTCAAGCTCATGGATGGCATCCTCCTTGCGGCCTGAAGCTGCAAGTGCTGCACACCAGTAGCCACCGATGAATGGCCATATTCCCGCATTGTGGTAGCTCCCGGGAGGATTTCGCCACCGTTCACCCTGCATGGGATCGCAGTGTGACTTGTACATGCCCGAGATATCATTCGCAGCCACGGGTTCTGTGTAGGTTGAGAGGGGAAAGGGTGTGCGGGTGGAGTGGTCAAGCAGGCCGCTCAGGATGAGGCTGCTCCGGGAGGGATCGGGAATGCCGGCAAGCACTGCAAGCACATTCGCGAAGGTATCGCACTTGTCGACAAACTCTGCATAGGTGATGTGGGAGATGTAGTGCCATCTGTTCTGGGACACTGCATGCCGGTAGGCTTCAGGTGTCGCAGGATGCGGATAGCGTCCTTGTGATCGTGCTGCACGGCTGCTCCCGAGAGGACCAACAAGGAATCTCCAGGATTTCCCCTCCTCTGGCCAGAAGGCCATGTTGATGCGCTCGCGGAGATCTTCTGCGAATGCTGCAGGGCGAATGGGGCTTCCTTGCGGCAGGGGCAGCTCGTTGCATGCAAGGAGGGCAGCATAGAGAAGGACATTGTTGTAGAAGACCTTTCCATGGCGGACAAGGGTGCTGTCCATCCAGTCCCCTGCTTCTGGGGAATCGATGAGACCAGTCTGGTTCATGTCCCGGGAGAGGAGCCAGGAGATGGCGCGCTCGATGTGGGACTGAAGGAGATCGAGGTCGATCAGTGCTGGAGCATGGGCATTGAGATGACGAAGTGCGAGAATCCACCAGGCTGTGGAGTCGACTCCACCTGTCTCACCGCAGTCAGCATAGGGATGCCCACCCGTTTCAGGAGAGCCCTCTGGGAATACGACAGTGGGGATCTCCCCCGAAGGATACTGGTTCGCTGCAAGGATCATGATGGATTTCAGAGCAGCGTGCGCAATGGTGTCCATGGCTGTGGAAGGCATGCCATCTCCAGAAAGGGAAAGGGCACCAATGACTGTGATGCCGAGATCCCGGGCCCAGATCGATGCGTAGTGATGCTCGCTTCCCCTGTGGTCTGGAGAGGCTGCACCTGCAAAGAGTCCACGCTCGGGATCTGCATTCGCAAGGAGCACTTTCTGTGCGCTCTGGCAGGCAGGAGGCGTGGTTCCGGGGAAGTCTGACGTCTGCATCGTGCACGCATTGTACGTCGAAGGGGTACACATCTGTTCATGACCGTGTACAATCATCACGACTCCATACGATTCCTCTATTGATCGAGTTCAGCCCACGTTCGGCAACTCCGGAAATGGCGGCCTCTGACGGAGCACATCGCAACCTGAGAGACAAACGTCGATCAATTGCGTACAATACGCCACATGGGAGACAGCTCCCACAAGTCAAAGCCAAGTTACGGAGGTTCAGGAACCATGGCTGTATCTGGATATTGCATGAAGTGCAAGAAGAGCCAGGAGATGAAGGACGCAAAGCCGGTCACAATGAAGAACGGCAAGCCTGCAACGCAGGGCGTCTGCCCGGCATGCGGCACGAAGATGTTCAAGATCGGCAAGGCCTAATCGCGCTTTCCATCAGAACTGCACGGCCCTGGATGGCGAATGTGCCATCCAGGGTCGTTGTGCGTCTGCACGATGCTGGCATCATTCCAGTACACTACCGAACATGGATGTCAGCAACCGTACTGCAGGAACATTTGTCGATCAGGGATTCAATCGTGAGCTCATCCTGACCCGGCATGGATCCGTCAGTGAGTTTCTTGAGGCTGCAGAGACATTTCTCGTCTCCGAGGAGGCGCGTCATCACCTTCTCCTTGGACTTGCACACCAGCTTCTCGCAGCTGGGGAAGCCGCTTCTGGCCACGTGTATCTCAGCACTGTGGCTGGTCCAGCAGGCATTGTTCTCGCAGCACTTCGCATTCCCCCCCAGAACCTCGTCATCTCACGATGCGACGATGCGGATGCCATGCGACTTCTCGCGAAGGACATTGCAGGCGTTTCTGGTTCACTTCCAGGGCTCAATGCAACAGGGGATGTCGAGGGTAGCATGTTCGTTGCGAAATGGCTCCAGGTGCATCCAGGAGTTCCCTGCAGGGTCGCACGGCACGAAGTCATCTACGAACTTGAGCGCGTGACAATGCCACAACTGGCTTCCGGACGATTCCGGAAGGCTGGAGGCAGCGACAGGGCACTTCTTGTGGACTGGCTCGACAAGTTCCAGCAGGAGGGACTTGGCATTGTTGACCGTGCGCTTGTGGAGCAGACAGTGGATCACCGCATTGGAAGACCGGGCGAACTCGAGGGAACATACCTCTGGGAAGCTGAAGGCGTTCCCGTGTCAATGGCCATGGCATCCAGGCCAACACTGCACGGCTTCACGATCCGTGGTGTCTGGACTCCTGAGGAGCACCGTCGCCTGGGATATGCAAAGTCGGTGGTTGCAACGCTCTGTGAGAGAATTCTCGAGCAGGGGTACGAAGCATGCTACCTCTATGCAGACCGGGCAAAGGAAGCCTCAAACCAGATATATCTCGACATGGGGTTCCACGAAGTCTGTACTGCTGAGCACTGGATTTTTGAGCAGTAGCTCAGCGTTGAGCAGATCACAGCAGTCCAGGCTGACTACGGACCGCTGACAAGCGTCACTGTCCATGTTGAGGAATAGGAACCTGCAAAGGCAGACGAGGGGATGGCTGCCTGCCAGCCGATGCTCACTGTCTGATTGCCAAGACCGGAACTTGAAGCAGCAGAGAGGAGCTTGGTTGCTGTCGCACCAGGAAGGGCATAGGTGGACCAGCTTCCAAGGTTTGCAGTCGTGCAGGTTGAACCTGTGTCACAGGATGAGGTGGGTAGGGCCGGAACAGTGAAGTCAGAGCTTGCGAGCTGGTTGCTGCCACTTGTGAAGGGCGTGTTGGAAAGGGTGACATTCCAGCCGCTTCCGGAACCGGTATTGTCACCAACATCAAGGAGCTGGGTAGCAGTGCTGGTCTGGTTGAAGCCATTGAGGGTGATGGTGGAGAAGGTGACATTCGCAGGTGCTGAGGCGAAGGAGAGGGTTCCCGCAATGATGGACTGGCTTGCAGTGACGCTGTCTGCTGTCATGACAAAACTCACAGGATTTGTCATTGCCCAGTCACCACTGGCAAGTCCGGAGCCGACCTCGTCGACAATGAAGCTCGGATAGAGGCCAACAGGCGGATTGGTCATGCCTCCGAAGGTGAGGGAGACTGCAGTGCCACTCGAGACGGAAACAGGAGAAGTAATGGTGTAGGTGAGTGTCGGAACGACAGATCCTGGAGAGGCTGCCCACGAGCCTGAGACATTCGTGATGATCTGGCCAGTATTGTCAGCTGCGAAGCAGTTGAGGGGACAGGCAATGTCCAGGATGGCTCCTGTCGTGCTGGAAGAAACTGCACTCCAGCTAGTGCCACCTGTCGTGGTCGTGAGAAGGGTACCGCCAGCACCTCCTGCGAACGCTGTGGTCGTGGAACCGGGGAGCCATGAAATCCCATAGAGGGTATTCGTCGTTCCGGAAGTCTCTGCTGTCCACGTCTGACCAGTATT
>DAIDIX010000084.1 GCA_027451645.1 Candidatus Dormiibacterota bacterium
CTCACCATTCCATCAGACTTTCCTGCGATTGCTGCGCTCCGCGATACCATTGCCACGCATGAGTCAACGATTGCAGACACTGGGGAGCCAACAACCCCTACGATCCTTGGATTTACCATTGCTGCCATAGCACAGAGTGGGGGAGTATCCCTCACTGCACTCCGGAGTGGCGATGTGGTGGGAAATCTCCTTATCGAAAGGGATCCCTCTCCCGTCAAGCACCATGTGGGGCAGTTCGGAATCATCGTTGCCCCGGAGGTGCGGTCTCTTGGCATTGGGACTCTCCTCATTGCCCAGGGAGAAAAGTGGGCACGGAACGCTGGCATCCGACTTCTCACTCTCGAAGTCTTCCAGTCAAACAGCAGAGCCATAGCTCTGTATGAACGCATCGGCTACCGGAACGACGGACTGCGGCACAGCTTCATCATCGATGCAAAGGGCGTCCACGATGTCGTACTCATGTCGAAGGACCTCTCTTCCGACTGATGCCCGCTCCTCCTGCTAGTGCTTCTGGAGTGACAACACTGCCTTCTGGAAGATCTCGCTTCGTTCCTTGTAGCTTCCCTCGGCTTTCGGTGTGGGTGCTCCAGGCGAGAAGAGGACAACTCCGCCCTTCGGTGTGACAAGTGCAGCCTCAAGAACTGCATCCTGAAGCGAAGCGACAGTGATGAGTTTGATGAAGGACTTCGAAGCCTCAAGTTCAGCACGGATGGCAGCTGCAATGCGCTCGGAACCAGGAAGGAGAACGACATTCGTTGCACGCTGAAGCCGCTTCCTGAGCGACTGTGCAAAGATCTCGTACGGGATTCCCCGGTCCTCGCCACCCATGATGAGCGTGAGCGGCTTCCCGTGAAAGACATCGAGTGCAGCAGACACTGCGAAGGCATTGCTTGCAAGTGCATCGTCGAAGTACTCAATGCCGCCTACTGAGGCAATGCGGGAAAGTCGGGATGGGAGACCGTGAAAGGCAGAAATCTTCGGTCCAACATCGTTCATCTCGGGTGCCTTCCCGACTAGCTGGTGCACTCCAGCGAGTGCTCCAAGAAGATTGAGACGGTTGTGCATTCCGGGGAGATGGAGGTCCCTGATCCGCACTACCTGCTCACCATCCACGTATCCGTACTGGTCATCTGCATGGACAGGATCCGATGGCCGCCCGTAGAGAATGCGGTTCTCAAGGTGCGAAGTACGTGCTACAGCCTCAGCATTCATTCCATTCACTGCAGCACGTACTGCAGAACTGTCCCTGAAGAGGTTGAGCTTGTCCGCATAGTACTGTTCCACGCTTCCGTGCCAGGTGAGATGGTCAGGAGCCAGGCTCGTCAGGACTGCAGCCTCAGGCGAGTTGAGAAGACCAGTTGTCTGATGGCTGGAGAACTCGATGACATAGATGTCATGATCTGGCTCACGATAGAAGTTCGTGACTGGCACACCGATATTGCCCCCAAGGGCAACCGTGTAGCCGAGCGAGCGGAGAATGACTGCTGCAAGGGAAGCTGTCGTGCTCTTGCCCTTCGTTCCTGTTATGCCAAGAATTTTCCGGTCATGATAATCCTCGAGCCAGAGTGCAGCAGGAGAGGTTACCTCAATGCCTGCTTCCCGTGCCTGCACGAGTTCCGGACGGTACCAGCTGATGCCAGGAGAGACAATGATGACATCGAAAAGTGCACGGGAGATCTGCTTTGGCATGAGGACCTCGACATTCTTTCCGTACACACGCTTGACCTGTTCGAGAGTTGCAATGCGATGATCATCGATGACAGTGAAGGGAAAGGCACTCTCATGGAGAACCTTTGCCATTGATTTGCCCTCGAGGCCAAAACCGAACAGTGCAATACGACGCTTTGCCAAGCGGTCCAACATCATCGTGCAGAAACACCTCCAAGAAACGTCCAGATCCGCCCCGACTCAGGAATGAGTGTACGATACTCCGGATCTCCTTCGAGGAGTGATGGACCCTGCTCCACGCCGGGAACATGGCGTGCCTCATCGACGAGAGCCTTCACAACAGCACTGGTGCTCCAGGATGGATTGGCTGCGAGAAGGGTAAGTGCATATGCACTCTCCCTCCGCTCGCCAACACACTCATACGGCTTGTCCTCTGCAATGAGCTGCTGGAATGCTGGAATGGCAGCTGGCTCATCAAGCAGTGCATGTCCGAAGATGGCAGTGAGCTTCTCCCGGTCACAGTACGGAGCACACATGAGAGTGATGAACCTGCACTTCGGACAGTTGCCACACCATTTCTCCCCAGCAGCATCCTTTCTGTATGCAGCATTGCAGCTCACAAAGAGGTCATGGTACATGGGAAGGCCAGCAAACCTCCGGGTGATTGCAAGCTCCGTGAACCCTCTCAGCACTGATCCCACATAGAGTCCAGGATCGACATCAACACGGATGGCATCCTGCATGAGCACCTCTGCCTCACGGCTCTTGCTCCACTGGTGGTTCACGGGAACATCGTTGATGTACCGAGTGGGTTCACTTGCAGATGACTCGATTGCAAGTCCAATCTTGCAGTAGCCGTACAGATATGCTCCAACAACGGCAATTGCAGTATTCACTGCAGTAACTGGGATGTGTCCATTGAGGCCCCCGTTGCCCGAAATCTGCATCATGAGGGGATCGAGAGTTCTCGTGACACAGATGAGTGGCACATCTGCACGCTTCGCCTGTTCAACAACCCAGGGTCTGGGATTGACTGCAAGTGCAAACGGCTTCAAGTCCTTGAGTGCTTCAAGCGCCACAAGGGAGTCCTTCCCACCACCAAGAGGAATGCACCACCTGTCAGGAAGTCCCGAGTCCTGAAGAGGTGCATGTCCCTCCCCATCAGCTTCCAGCTCAGGATGGAAGGGGAGAGGGAGGCCATTCTCAGCAGCAAATTCGTGGAGACCAGGACCATACACTCCCTCGCACTCCTTCAGTACTGCTCCTCCAAGGGGCTGCACTGGACGGATGCGTGGTGGAGCAGCACACTTGTAGTAGCTCACGCCTGCAACAGCATGAAGGAGGTGCACAGCCCGAAGGAGTGCAGCCTCCTGTTCTGCACTTCGCTCGAAGGCTGGTGGTGTCGTGTAGGTGATGGTCTCGATGAAGGAAAGACCATCATCGAAGGCGTACTCGAGCCGCAGTGTCCTGCGTTCTGCATCGAAGGCAGCACGCATCACTGTGAATGTATTCACAGATGCTGGATCGAACCCGCTTCCGCTCATTGATGCATCTCCGCTGCAGGGAACTCGTGCCAGGATGGCGCTGATACAATCGTAAGACGATGGCGGAGCCAATGGTACTCATGTTCGACACAATCCAGTCTGAACTTGACCGGTTTGACGGTGTGCTTGCAGACCTTCTCTCCAGCCATCGCATGATTCTCCCTCATGATGGTGCATCTCCCGGCTTTGATCCCTTCGACCACATCCTCAGGAGCCGGGGGAAGAGGCTCAGGCCTGCACTCGTTCTCCTTGCAGCACGAAGTGCAGATGCGAACATGGCAACTGCACTTGAAGTTGCCTGTGCGATAGAGCTCATCCATACAGCAACACTCATCCATGATGATGTCATCGATGATGCTGATGAACGGCGTGGAATTCCTTCTGTCCACGTAACCTACGGTGTTCCTGCAGCCATCGTGACAGGCGACTACTATCTCATGGAGGCATTCGCCATCCTCGCAGATCACCTCCCATCCCATGCCATTGGGGATGCAGCCCGCACAGTGAGCAGGATCTGCCAGGCACAGCAGCTCCAGGAACACCACCTCAACGACATTGCGCTCCCTCAGGAGACGTACCTCACCATCATCGAGGGCAAGACTGCCTCGCTTCTCGCACTCTCCCTTGGACTCGGGAGTGCACTCGTGCCCCATGCACCCTTCAGGACTGAGCTTGAGGCGTATGGCACAGCTGTCGGGCTTGCCTTCCAGATGATTGATGACCTTCTCGACTATGTCGGCACACCGGAGGAGCTTGGAAAGCCTTCAGGAAGTGACGTCCGCTCTGGTGTCGTAACACTACCTCTCATTGAGGCGCTTGCAGATCCTGATGAACGCCTTTCACGACCGCTCCGCGAGCTTCTTGGTGCTGGTCGTCCGCTTCGTGCCAATGAGGCAGAGCGGGTCATGTCGATCGTTGGATCGTCGTGGGCTGTTGAACGCGTGCGTCGCAGAGTACGAGAACTCTCCGACAGAGCCGTGAGTGCCCTCGATCCGCTTCCAGACAGTGCTGTCAAGCGGGCTCTGCTCGAACTTCCCACGTCCCTCAGGAACCGGACGATGTGAGGAGCTCGTGGCAGAAGTGTCATCAGCAGTGGATGCATCCTGCTCCACCAGTGCTCCAAGATGCATGAGATGGCTCCGGAACACTGCTGACCAGATTGCGAGAGCAACCATGGCAAGCATGGCACCTACAGCCTCAATGATCATCCAGCCGAGTGACTGGGCTGCAAGAGCAGTGGGATGAACTGTGTCAGCAATGAGAATTCCTGTACGGGACAGCTCCAGCAGCACGAATGCCGAGACACCAAACAGGAGGAGCCGGACAGCCACATACTCCTCGCGCAGGTGCTTCCGGAGTGCAGCAACAGATGCAGCATCACGCCAGGGAAGCTCTGTCTGCTTCGACGATCTGAGATGCACGGCTGACATGGCAAAGCATGTTGCAGCTCCCCAAACAGCAACTGTTGTGCCAAGACCCGGTCCTTCAACCAGGAACCTCTGGATCAGGCCAGCACCATGGGAGCTTCCCAGCAGTATGGCTTCCGTAGCCATGCGGGAAAGCCAGAGAGCTGTAGCACACGAAGCTGCAGCAATGCCTCCCCACAGGAGACTGAGCTTCAGCAGTGTGAGATTCCGCACCCGAAATATGGCTACCACTTCGCGCATCGCTGATTTCATGATTCCACCCATCTTTTGCGCTGGTATGCTTGCATTGTACAGACTCGAGCCATGACAATGACAACCCTCCGTCTCCTGAGCTACAACATCCTGATGGGCGGCACAGGCAGGCTTGCACATATTGAACGCATCTGCGAACGGTCACAGGCTGACATCATCATCCTTCAGGAAGCGATAGATGATGGGCCCCTGCAGGAGCTCGCAGGACGTCTCGGCATGGAAGCGTACTGTGCACCGCCGTCACCGATGTCCGCATCGCATGTCGTCATCCTGAGCAGGGTTCCGGTGGATGACTGGAGGGTGCACCAGCATCCGGAAATGCTCCGCTACCATCTTGAGTGCGATGTCACTCCCTCCCCAAGGATCGGGACGATCCGCATCCACGGCATCCACCTTGCTGCACGGTTCGGGGAACGCGCCAACGGGGAGGCACGGCGCCTCCGGGAGATCGGGAAGATCCTCGATGACATCCAGCGTGAGGATGACGGCACGCACCATATCCTCATGGGGGACTTCAACTCGATAGCTCCCAGGGATGTTGTCCGTGCGACCCTTTTCTTCGAGAAGCTCCGGAGCCTCAAGGAGGCAGGACTCTTCCTTCCCGATGAAGCCCTGCCAAAACTCCGCTCCCTCCGGGTGCGGCATCTCCGTGGGAGCCACTCCCTCACGGATGAACATGAGTCCCTGAGCACAGTCGGGATAGCTCCCCACCTTGCTCCCAGCATCCAGCCGCTGCCGAACATTGCCATGCTTGCAACCTCATGGATGCCAGTCAATCACCGGCTCGACCTCATCCTCGGACGGGGCATCCGGCGATGGACAGTCCAGAAGATCCTTGATGCAGGCTTCACGGACTGCTACCGGCTGAAGCATCCCCGTACCCGGGGATTCACCTGTGCAACATGGGTTCCCGCAACACGCATTGACTATGCCTTTGCCTCGAGGAACCTCGTGCCCTATGTTGAGACCTGCGATGTCGTCGGCTCCCTCCGCAGGCCGGACCGGGATGTACCCCATGCCTCGGACCACTTTCCCCTGTACCTTGAGCTCCATTTCCCTCCGGACCGCACCTCCTAGGAGAGGGAACTGCGGTATTCCTGGACGAGTGCAGTGACCTCCTCAGGGGAGATCATGCGGGCGAACGGATGGTAGGGGTTGAGAAGAACACGCGTTGATGCCACAGCAGCAAAGAGCTCGCTGCAGGGGAGACGCACATACGACTCCGGAAGTTCCGGACGGGCATCGATGAGGGACTTGATCCCGTCCTCGGAGGTGAAGACGGGAAGCACTGGACCCTCCGGATCCTCTATGGCTATGAGAACGGGGGAACGGGAGCCATCATCGGCTGTCTCGATGCGGGCAAGGACAAACACACTCGAGGAGAGGAGCCTTGCGGATACCCGCTGCCAGACATCCGCATCGGCATGCATCCTGCTCATCTCTGCATCGAAATCGAACGATGGAGTATCACCCATGGACCCATCATCCCACGATTGTTCCTCTCCTGCTTCCGGGAGTGGATGCTCCGTGACATGGAGGGATTGCACCATGCGGCAGCATGGGGCACACTCATTCACATGTCGACTGATGCACTGCCATCCGCACTTCCTCCCTGGGCAGCAACCATTCCCATGGATGCAGGACGTGCCCTGCAGCTCATACGTACCCAGTTTCCCCACCGGGGCTGGACAACGATTGCCCCGCTCGGGGAGGGATGGGACTGCACCGTGTTCCGTGTCGAGGAAGCGTGGGCTTTCCGCTTTCCGCGCCGGGAACCAGCCCTTCCGTGCGTGGAACGGGAACTCATTGTCCTTCCTGCCCTCGCTCCGCTCCTTCCGTTTTCTATTCCTGTACCTGAGTACCAGGGAGTTGCCACTCCACTGTTCCCGTACCGTTTCTGGGGATCCCGCATCATTGAGGGGAGGGAGCTTGCCCTTGCGGACCTTGACAGCAGGGAACGTGCCACGTGCGCGGAGGAGCTGGGAGCCGCAGTCCGGGAGCTCCATGCATGCCGCCTTCCCGATGCGCTCCGGGAAGTCCTTCCGGTAGATCCGAACAGGCGGGGAGACCCCCGGGTACGGAGTGAGAACCTCCTGCCCCTCGCTGCACGGCTTGCACCACTCCTTCCGCCGGTTACTGCGGATGCCCTTGCCGCGCTTTCCCGGGAGGCAGCAGACACACGGCTTCCCTCCCGGGAGGCGGTCATGCTCCATGGTGACCTCCATCTCCGCCATGTCCTTGTCCAGGAGCATGGCTCCCTTGCCGGGATAATCGACTGGGGGGACTGCTGCCTTGGACCGAGATCCATTGACCTTTCCATTGCGTACAGTGCCTTTCCCCGTGAGGCACGGGACATCTTCTTTGCCGCGTACGGGGCACACCTGGATCCTGCGGAGGCGTGTCATGCCATGACCCTGGCTGCCCACCTTGCTGCCCTCCTTGCGGACTCCGCACTGGAGCGGAATGACTCCCTCCAGCTCGAGGCACAGGTCACTGCACTCATCCGGGTGGGAGACGCCTTCCGGGAACAGTGAGTCGTCCGGATGCATGGATACATAAGGGCGTTCGAAAAGCGGAGCTGGAATACGTCCAGCAGTCCCCCAAAATATCCTGATGCTACAATCAGGGAAAGG
>DAIDIX010000085.1 GCA_027451645.1 Candidatus Dormiibacterota bacterium
CTTGAGGTCGGTCGAGTTCCCAAGAGGATCCGATGAATGGATCACTGCACTGCAACCCTGTGCAGCTAGCTCTTCAGCAACACTTCTGAACCTGTGGTGATAGCCATCCACAGGCACACGGTGACCCCCATAGATGATGAGAAGTCTCCCTGAGGTTGGGGCAGGGTGACGTCCAATAACGAGTGCATCCCGGCCCTTGCCGGGACGGAGAGTCTTGTAGATAGAATGCTTCAGGAAACTCATAGGTGACGCGCAATGTCTTCAGCGAGCCGGTTTGTGAAGTGTCGTGCAAGCTGGATCTCTTTTGGATTCACTTCTTTTGGTGCCCGCACTATGCCGTGATCACTATTCGCAACACCAGTAACTTCAGGATGACTCTGAAGGAGGACAGGCTCTTTTGAGAGATCCCATGGTGTGACACCATGTTCAGTGAGTATGCGGCTTGCAGAGGGAAGGACACCTTGATTGACGTACTCTTCGTGGGTCGAGTCAGGCTCTCGAGGAGGTGCGATATCAACAGCGATGTCATGCGTGCTGAGCCAGGTTGCGAGAGCTCCTGTGGACTTTCCTGAATGAAGGGCACCTGAGAGCATGATTGCACGGGATCCTCGTAGTGGATCCAGCATGTGAGCATATCTCCTGTCAAGTGAAGCAGTATCTATTGCGGATGCATCCTGCTCAGAATCGGAAGTGGTTCCTGAGAGAAATATGATGGGCAACTTGGGGCGGCCCTGCTTCAGGCGCACTGCATTGACTGCTTTGCCAAGAGCGAGAGCAGGAATCCGCGCATGTGGATCCTCAACAACGATTGCAGAATAGGTCTCATCGTGGAATGCAGGGCCCACGTTTTCAGCAAGCTTCAGCAGTCCGGGCTGTAGTGCTTCAATCTCCTCCACGACCAAGGGATGTTGCACTAGATGCTTGACGATCTGGTCAGTTGCTGTGCGCACATCATTTCGATGGGCAACCATTCCTGTTCGAACCTCAGGATCCATATTCACGAGGCCAGGAGAAAACTTAGGCGTGCGCTGGGCGAGGCCACTTGCGTGGACATTATCAATGACAAGCTTTGCAGCTACGTTTGAGTTCCCTGCAATACCCCGAGTCTTTGGCGGCCAGACCCCGTTTGATCGGAAAGTGGAGGGACTGTTGATTTCAGAGAGTGTAGCAATGTCTGAGATGAAGCCGTGATTATAGAGGCGCCAGGCTATTGAGCCAGCTGACTTTCCAGAATTTACATTGTCAGTGACAATGAGCATTCTCTTGGTCTTGGGCAACTGATCGAGAAGAGGCTGAAACTTCCAGAATGACTCGATCTGTTCAGGGTTCTGCAGATAGGTGATCCCTTCAATGAATCGAACAGGAAGTGGAGGCTTCCCGAGATGCTTCCGGTACGTGTTTATGGCTTTTGCAACCATGAGTGTTGGGAGACGGCCACTCGTGTCATCACCGAAGATGGCACCATACGTGTCGAACTCAATGTCATTGCGCATGGTGTCGATCAGCTTCCAAACTACGGGAAGGATTTTCCTGACAGTCTGAACTTCATAGAGAAATGGATCAAGGTAGGACTGTACAGAGGCATTTATGCGGAGGCGCACACCTCGTACTGTCTTTATCGTCTTGCCGCGAAGTACAGGGTGTTCCTGGAACTTGTCCTGAGATATGCCACAGAGGTCTTCACGGTCTCGGATGACTCCAGCATTCTGCTCACCAGCAAAGAGCCGAGTATCATCGGGCCAGACTCCGCGGGAGTCGTCTGAAAGGATTTGAGTGAAATCGGGGATGACCCCGATCTTCTTCTTCACAGTAGAAGCTTCTGCTTCCAGCCGATGTGCTTCAGCTGCTTCTCCAATCTCTGAGATCTGGGTACGAAGTTGCTCGAGACGAGGATCCCTTTCCGTTGCACTGGCAGAACTGATGAGCTGGGCGATCTTTGACTCACGCTCGCGTTCCTTGCTTTTCCGGAACATTCCCGTGAATGGCTCTGCATCCTGGAGTGCAGCAGCCTCGTTCTCAAGTGATGTACGAGTTTCTGCAAGCTCTACCTGAAGGGCTGCTAGCTGCTCTTCAAGAAGCTGCTTCTGTCTCACATCAGCTTCCAGCTGATGACTCAGATTCTGCTCGATATTGGTGAGCCGGATCTGGAGCTGCTCCTGCTCGTGTTCCCAATCGGAGCGGGCTTGTGCAATCCGCTTGTTGTCGTGACTCTCTGTGCGAGGAGTGAATCCGGATCCATCGAGTGCTGCCACATCCCAGGAGAATCCCGCCTCCTTGAGAAGATTGCCAATTGAGGCAATTGAATGTCCACTGGTGATTCCTTCAGTGACTATCAGTGCCCGAGTTGATCTGTCCACTTTCTTGAGGAGGTGAAGGCGTTTGGAGAACGCCTGACGCAGGGCATCCTGGTACTCTTCCTTGTTTGTTCCTGGAACGAAGACAACAGGAATGCGTGGCAGTCCATGATCACGATTCCAGGTATTGACGGCCTTCGAGAGAATGAGAGCTGGAATTCGTCCTGAAGTATCATCGCCAACGATTACACCAAACTCCCCTGCCTCCACTGCAGGCCAGATCTGCTTTAGGACGTTGGCCATGCCCTTCTGGATCGCATCAACTTCCTCGACCTTGGGGACGGATTTGTCTTGTCGTATAGCGAGGGTCATTCGTGGGCCCTTTTGTATTCCCGGTTGGTGCGCATGTACTATGCAGTCGGATATTGCGATCATGATGCATTACATTTGCGGACATCGAGAGGACATTCTTTTGCTTGAGTTCAACCAGGAGGCATATCGCCTGTGCTTTGCACGCAGTGCCACTTTCCGGGGGTGGAGATTCACTGGTACACTTGCGTGAGCTGGACGGGTGGGGAGCTTGGAGAGGGATTGGACAGTTACAAGATGAGGGATCTCCTCTGCAGGAGAGCTCCTGTGGGGAAGCTCATGCCGGATGCTCTCTATATACATAGGTCAGCACTGGCAACGCTTCCGCCAGAGCTCAGGCGTGAATGCGAAGCTGCTGCTCGCATATGCCCAGTGCCATTGGAACCAACTGTATTCAAGATCTCCCGCAGATTGAAGCGAGTAACACTACTGTCGTATCCAGCATTTGAGGTTGATGCCCATCCATCACTTGCAGCGTATGCAGTGGTGGAGAATGGATGCGTAACCAATCTGGTTGACTGTTCATCCAGGAAGAATCCACCAATCCTGCATCGAAAGGAACTGTTTGTTGCGTCCAATCATCCTCAGTTTCTCTCGTTTCAGCAACTTACACAGGTTGAGGAGCTGCAAGGACTGTATCAATATCCTGCCCGGATTGGAACACGAAACGGATGGGCAGATGCACTCAAGAGGGCTGGCGTTGAAATTGTTGGCCACGAACTGCACACAACCGTGAGGAAACCTGGTCTGCAGGGGAGGGGACTCGATGGATGAGTTCTTCGACCGACCTGTAGAGCGGACCACGAGAAGTGAAGCAGTATCAGATGCAGTCCTTGAGGCCAATGCATTCCGCACTGCCATCTCACGGAAAACCCCGTCGAAACCTGCACAGGTGCTTTTCCCTGTCATCGATCGGCTTGTCAGTAGGCATCGGGGACTGCATGGCAAGGACCGTACGCTCGAGGATGTGGTCGACTATGGATGCGGTCATGGAGTTGATGTTCTCTATTTCCGATCTCGAGGCCTCAGGGCTGCTGGGTTCGAGCCCTACCCTCCATATGGGTGGTCAAAACCATTGCAGGAGCATAGTGCACGAGTTGTTGTTTCAACGTATGTTCTCAATGTCATACCTACTGCTGCAGGTCGAAAGAAAGTACTCGAAAGCATGATGCGGATCGCAGCCCCAGGAGGCTTTCTCATTGTTAGTACGAGATCAGAGAAAGCAGTTCAGAAGGAAGCGGTGCGCAATCGATGGACTCGATATGGCGATGGCTTCATCTCGCATCCTGCGAAGTCAACATTCCAGCATGGCTTTACCGTTCGCGAAATTGCAAATCTTGGCAAATCACTTGGCCTTGTGCCGATCCGCATGCAGCCAGATCTGGGCAGGTACGATGCATCCTGCGTTGTCTTTCGTATTCCTGATCCTGCGGACTGAATTTACACAGTTTCACTCTGAGATGCCTACTCGGGGAACGCGGATTCTTCCTGTAACACCGGGAGCTTTTGTACATGCATCGCAGAGTCAGGTCCTTGGGGCGATAAGTTCTGGCCGGTGTGTAGCAGACCATTCTTTGACTACAGAACGGAGCCAGCAGTGAACGCGATGAATGCCTGCACTTCTTTGTCCGAGCTGCAAGGTGAACCGTGAGTCCATGCCAATGCCTCGCCAACAAGTGTCTCCCAAGCGGGAAAGCTCCGTTGCACCCAATGTGCTGCCTTTCGCTTTGAAGCTATTCCATCATGGTGTGAGCGGTAGAGGATGCGGCACATGGTGAGCACTGCATATGCTCGAAGATGAGCTGGATCATAACCTGGCTGATGAAAGGCTTTCGCATCGTTGACTTTGGGCAGCCATTCTTCCCGGAGATCCAGCTGTGAGGCTTCCACAACTCTCTTGATAGGTACCTTGGCAATGAGCTGTCTCGGGGGAGGTCCGAAGATGGCGATACCGCATTCCTGAAGTGCGTGGAGATTGATGAGCCATTCATTTCCATATATGCAGCTGCGAAGCGTTCCCCCATTGAAGTACGGCCGTGGAGTGTGTGGGGTGTCTGGGGATGCGAGCCATTCCTCAGGGATGATGGAGCACTCTATCCGCTCACTCCATGTGGGGAATTTCCTGCCAATCTCCTGGAAGGTGTCCTGCAGGACTGAAGTATCACTCTCATTTGGATGGTTCTGCAATACCGCGAGGAGATCGATATCGCTGCTGCCAGGTTCAAAATCACCGTATGATAGTGAGCCTGTGAGGTAGAGTGCTGCAAGGGATTCAGGGAATGCGAGATGCAGACGACCAGTCACATGCGAGAGGAGCGCATTGACTTCTGGATAGGGTGTGAGCGCAAGACAATTGATGATGGACGTTGCAGTGCTGGCAATACGGTCGAGAGGGCGTGACGCATCGACAAGAACAGCTCCGTAGGAATGGTAGTCGTTCCTGTACGATGCGTTCCACTTGAGGATCTCCTGCAGTTCAGCAGGATCCTTGCCATAGGAATTGTCCCTCCGAGCTGCAATCCGGGCACGCAATGTGGCATCGTCTGCGAAGAGAGCAAGCACGAGGTGGAACTCATCCCACACCTCTTGTTCTCCCTCAGCGACGCCTGCAAGAATGATTGTCCTATCTTCCTTCTCGGATTCTTCTCTCAGGGCATGAATTCGAGCGGAGCTGAGTACCCATCGGTGAGTCTCATACCAGACGTGGACATCGTCTTCTGAAATGGTTTCTCGAGGGAACTCTTCGACTTTTCCAGTAGATCGGTGTATCCAGTCTGCATAGCCTTCTTCATCAACGCCATGAACGCTGAATCCTCGGTTGCGTAGTTCCTTCAGCAGGGCAGACTTTCCCGTTCCGGAAAGTCCAGTAAGGTAGATCAGAGGCATTGATGAAAACTCCTTCCAGCAGGATATGCAGCTCGACGGATCACTACAGCGAGTAGCAGCATGACCCTATGCGGTGCGACTTCACTGCGAATGGTCATTTGGTGGAGGAGAGATGTACTCTTTTGCGGGGCCATCTTAGAGCGTGTACCCAACAAGTGCGCTTGCATGACCATGTCCTATGCCATACGTGGCTTTGAGGTGAGGGACAGTTTCCATGTGGCGCGCAAGCCCGCACGAACGGATGATCGCCTGCCACTCGCTGATGGACTTTTCATACTTCTTCTCGATTGATGGGAAATATGACTCTTGTCCAGATGTGGACCAGCCATGCACTCCTGCAGCAGGTTTGTGTTCCAATGGACTCCTCCAGTCTCGGATTGGTCGCCACTGTTGTGATCAGGCTGTACCTCATGTGAAATGTTGCCACACCATGTTACAGCCGATTCCAAGAAGTTACATACTGATGGTGAGGAGGTGCAACAGATATGAGTTTGGCTCCAACTCTTTTCTACGATGCAGATTGTGCAGTGTGTACAAGGCTTGCCAGGTGGGGAAAATCACGCACAGGGGATCGAGTTGAATTTCGGCCAATGCAGCATGCTCTCCCAGGAAGCTATGGAATTGAAGCTGAGGAGTGGCCAAAAGCTGCCTGGTGGATTCAACAGGGTTTGCCTCCAGAGCGAGGTGCACGAGCAGTTGGACATGTCCTCGTCAGGTGTGGACGAGGATGGCGGATACTGGGCGTTCTCTGTCTAGTTCAGCCGACAGCGCTCCTTGCCCGAGGAATCTATGCATGTGTTGCACGATATCGAAGGCTAATACCTGGGGGATCGACATCCTGCGGATTGCCAGGCTCGAAGTCGTAGCAGTGCTGTCACGATCAGTACCCTGTACTCCACTGAGGCAGAGACTCTCGGTGTAGTCTGACAGGGTAGGAGACTTTCAGTTGGTCCCAGTATCCGTGTAGCACCCTTGAAGAGGATTCCAGTCCTTCTCCCATGCGAACAATACGAGAAGAAGCAGATGCTTCACGCGAGAATCCCTTGCCAAACAGATTGTCCTACCAGCTATATCTCATTGCATTTCTAGTTTCACTAGGATGCTCAGTAGTTCCCGTTGAATACCGATGGATCGAGACAACTGGGCTTTGCTGCACCGCAGCATACGCCGGATATCTCTACTTTTCAGCCAGACGAGGTGGAGGTAGCCTATGGGATGCCATCGACAAGAAGCAGTGGAGATTCATATGTTCTCTTGTTGCAATAATGCCGCTGGTACTGTGTTGTCTCACTGCCGTGGCAGCAAAAGGAACGACAATTGAGAGACTAATTGCCCTTTTGGGATTTGGTATATCGGGATGCATCGCATGGAGTCTTTACAAGAACAGTAAATTCTCACCAGGACTGATCGCAGCAAGTGGCGCATTCCTAATAGTGATGTTTCTGGTGTCTACAGAGTATGGCCATGCACAAGTGGATGAGGTTGCCCATCGGCGCCCAGTCCCGGCGATTGTCCGGTAGTTGCAAAAGATCGGGCCGCACCCGAAGCAGAACCGTCTGCGCGTGCTCGGACCCAATGCTGTCTTCGGGGAACACGATCACGGTATTGCCGGGCTGAAGATCGTTTACGGAAACTGCAGTGCCATCCTGCGTCATCAGCCGCTGGCCCGGCTTCCACACAGTCGAAAACAGCACCGGGTCCGGCGCAGTGCCGAGAGATCGAAACCAGCTCACAAAGATCGACGCCAAAAGCGCCCCCGCGCCGGCAGCCATCCACATCAGCAGCCCGCGGCGATGAATCTGCTGCTCGCCAATATCGAAGTCGCCGGCGGCGGCTTTCCGTTCCCCGGGTGGCGGCTCAAGTTGCTCGCGCTTCAGCACCACCTGGTGTCTCAGCGTCAACAGATGCGACCACAACACCAGC
>DAIDIX010000086.1 GCA_027451645.1 Candidatus Dormiibacterota bacterium
TGATGTCCTGTTCGACATTGAAGGGGAGCAGATAGGGACTGTTCCTGCAACAGTCACATGCCTTCCTCGGGCACTCCGAATGTACATTCCGACCGATCAGACAGCTGAAGACGAGATTTGATACACTGAAACGTGAATATGAACAGGAAACACAGGATCGCAGTTGCGAAGGAGAGTGTGCGTGTCAGTCGTTCGTGAGAAGCAGCCGATTATTGCGCAGTATCAGCGGCATGAGACCGACAAGGGATCGCCAGAAGTCCAGATCGCACTCCTGACTGACCGCATTGTCGCCTTGACAGAGCATGCACGTACCCATCCGCATGACCAGTCCTCAAAGCGAGGACTCCTCTCGCTTGTTGGCCAGCGCAGACGCCTCCTTGCATACCTCTCGCGTGAGGACATCAGCAAGTACCGTTCCCTCGTGGAGTCACTTGGTCTCCGCCGGTAGGAATGTGCAGCACGTCCCATCCGCTTCAGATATCAACCATGTCCGACCAATCATCAATCCGGAAGCAGGATCATGATGCGTAGGGAAAACGCAGGGGAGTGGTTGGTGACTGGACCTCGGCAAATACACAGTGTCCGCACACAGTGCAGGACATGGCCGACCTCCAGCCCCCAACACCTCGCCAGAGTCATTGCTCTTCCCACGGCACGCACCTGTGCTGCTTCCACAACCACAAGGAGATTCCATGGCATACGAACGCTATGAAATGGAACTAGCCGGCCGCCAGATTTCCGTGGAGACCGGTCACATAGCCGAGCAGGCAAATGGTGCAGTCCTCATGCGCCAGGGGGAAACTGTCGTCCTTGTCACTGTTGTTGCGAATGCAACTCCACGTGAGGGAATCGACTTCTTCCCGCTCACCTGTGACTACGAGGAGAAGATCTACGCCACTGGACGCATTCCAGGATCCTTCATCCGTCGGGAAAGCCGGCCTGCAGAGGCAGCAATTCTTGCAAGCCGGATGATAGACCGTCCCATGCGCCCGCTCTTCCCGAAGGACTTCCGCAACGATGTGCAGATCACTGCAACAGTGCTGTCTGTCGATTTTGAGAATGATCCAGCTACCCTGGCAGTGAACGGTGCGTCACTCGCACTGCTCATCAGCAACATCCCCCACGGTGGACCTGTAGGATGTGTCCGTATCGGGCTCATCGACGGACAGCTTGTCGTCAATCCGCTCCTCGTGGACATGGAACGCTCTGAGCTGGATCTGGTTGTTGCAGGCACAGATGATGCCATCACGATGGTTGAGGCAGGAGCCCGGCAGGTGCCAGAGGATGTCATGCTCAATGCCCTCCGTCTTGCACATGAGAACATCCGGAAACTGGTTGCCTTCCAGCTCGACATACGGTCGAAGAAGGGACCGAAGGTGGTCATGGACTATCCTCACATGGCAGTTCCTGAAGATCTCCAGGCAGCAGTGCACGAAGCAGTCGAGGGCAAGCTCTTCGAGGCTGCGTACACAAAGGAAAAGACAGCACGTGAACGTGCTCTTGGCGAGCTGCAGAAATCTGTCGAGGGATCCCTTGCAGAGCGCTTCCCCGAATCGAAGGGAGACATCGGCAAGGCCTTTGAAAAGGAACTCAAGAAGACTGTCCGCAAGGCAATCCTTGAGAAGGGTCTCCGGCCTGATGGACGTGCTACGGACGAGATCCGTCCCATCTGGTGCAAGGTGGGCGTGCTTCCCCGGACACATGGAAGTGCCATTTTCACACGTGGACAGACCCAGGCTCTCACGATTGCAACACTCGGTAGCGAGTCGGATGCACAGAAGCTTGATGGACTCGGGCTCCAGGAGTTCAAGCGGTACATGCATCACTACAACTTCCCGGGCTTCTCAGTCGGTGAGGCGAAGGCAGCACGGTCACCTGGCCGTCGTGAAATCGGTCATGGCGCACTTGCAGAGCGTGCAGTGCACAATGTCATGCCACCAGACGAGGAATTCCCGTATGTGGTCCGTGTTGTCACAGAGATCCTGAGCAGCAACGGCTCGACATCGATGGCAAGCGTGTGCGGCTCAACTCTTTCCCTCATGGATGCAGGTGTTCCGCTCATTGCACCAGTAGCGGGAATCGCAATGGGACTCATTACGGAGGAAGGCTCTGACAAGGCTGCCATCCTCAGTGACATCCAGGGCATGGAAGATGCGCTTGGTGACATGGACTTCAAGGTTGCCGGTACTGAGAAGGGCATTACAGCCCTTCAGATGGATATCAAGATTGCTGGACTGAAGTGGGAACTTCTTGAGACTGCACTTGCGCAGGCACGGACAGGAAGGCTTCACATTCTCAACATCATGCTTGAGACGCTAGCTGCACCCCGTGCAGAACTCAATCCATGGGCACCACGCATTGACACGATCAAGATCAATCCTGACAAGATCCGGGATGTCATCGGTTCTGGTGGCAAGACCATCAGGGGAATCATTGATGCCACTGGCTGCCAGATTGACATCAGTGATGATGGCAGTGTTGCCATCTCCTCGAACAATCCCGATGCCAGGGCCCGTGCTATCGAGATCATCCGGGAACTCACGGACGATGTCGAGATTGGGAGGATCTACAAGGGTCATGTCACCAGGCTCACGAACTTCGGAGCTTTTGTCGAGATCCTTCCCCGCAAGGAAGGACTCGTGCGGATTGGCAACCTTGCTGATCATCACGTGATGAAAGTCGAGGATGTCGTGAATGTCGGTGATGAGATCATGGTGAAGGTCATCGAGGTCGATGACCGGGGAAGGGTGAACCTTTCCCGCAAGGATGCCCTCCGAGAACTCGCACATGACCATCATGGTGATGCGCATGAGCACCATGGGCATGACCATCATGACGAGCACGAACACGAGCGGGAAGAGGAAACAACCTCTCACCGGTAGTACATTTCCTGTCTCCGGGATCTGGCACTGTCCAGATCCCGGAGCAGAAACCCCTGGAAGGAGGCACATCCGTCGATGCACCAGGTGGATCCGCTGCTCGATGACGAGTCATTGGCACTTGCTGAATCGATTCGCACATGCACTGCATGCACCCTCTGCACCACACGGATGAATGCTGTCCCAGGTGATGGACCCCTTGATGCGTCCGTCATGGCAATTGGGGAAGCTCCTGGCCAGACAGAGGATGCGACTGGCCATCCCTTTGTTGGAGCAGCAGGAAATCTTCTCAACTCCCTTCTCCAGGGCATCGGCCTTTCACGGGAAGCCATCTTCATTACAAACATCGTAAAATGCAGGCCGCCTGGCAACAGGGATCCCCTCGATGAGGAGGTGGCAACATGTGCCCCATTCCTCGACCGCCAGATTGCCCGTATCCAGCCTGATGTCATTCTTCTTCTTGGACGCCATGCACTCCATCGCCTCATACCCGATGCTCCTGCAATCTCGAAGGCACATGGCACTGTACTCACACGTGAAGACCGCACATACATTCCGCTCTACCATCCAGCAGCAGCACTCTACAACGGCTCCCTCCTCACTACACTGAGGACTGACATGGCAACAGTGAAGGATGTTCTTGACACACGTGCTGCTGCACGACAAGCACCCGTGACTGAGGCAGTACCAGTCCAGCAGCTCAGTCTTGCCTGGTCTGCCAAGGAGCGAAAATGAGCATTCCAGGGCTTGCATACAACCATGTCCGCATTCTCCCGCTTGGAGGTGTTGGTGAGGTGGGACGCAATCTCACAGTCATCCAGGTAGATGACGACATCATCCTCATCGATGCAGGACTCATGTTTCCGCAGTACGACATGCTTGGTGTCGACCTGGTGCTCCCTGACGTGAGCTGGGTTGTTGAGCATCGTGCACAGGTCCGTGGCATTGTCCTCACACATGGACATGAGGATCATATCGGTGCACTTCCCTTCATCATCCGACGCATGATCGATGTTCCTATCTATGGCACATCCCTTACCCTTGGCATCCTCTCGAACAAGCTCAAGGAGCACCACCTCACTGAGAAGGTGACGACCATCGAAGTCCACCATGGAGACCACATCCAGCTTGGAGCACTCGAGGTGGAGTACATACGGACAACGCACTCCATTCCTGATTCGTCAGCACTTGCAGTGCAGACACCATATGGCTGCATCCTCCATACAGGCGACTTCAAGATCGATTACACGCCAGTACATGGCATGCCGCCAGATCTGGCACGGTTTGCGGAACTGGGCAGTGCAGGTGTGCTCTGTCTCCTCAGTGACAGCACGAATGCAGAACGTCCAGGCATTACTGCAAGCGAGCGAAGTGTGGCTCCTGCACTGGAGGAGCTCTATGCGTCTGCTCCGCGGCGAATCCTTGTTGCAACCTTCGCCTCAAACCTTTCCCGTATCCAGCAGGCTCTCGACATTGCACGGGAGCATGGCAGGAGGTGCCTCGTTGTAGGACGTTCCATGCTCAACAACATTGCAGTTGCCAGGCAGCGTGGCATGCTTGAAGCTCCAGAGGAGATGTTCGTTCCCCTCAAGGGATATGACAGGATTCCTGCGAATGAGCTCCTCATCCTCTGTACAGGAGCCCAGGGGGAGCCGATGTCTGCACTCTCCCGCATCGCATCCGAACGCCATCCCATTGTGAGTGCAGATCCAGATGATCTTGTCATCATCAGTGCCACTCCCATTCCCGGAAATGAGCAGCTCGTCTACAGAACCATCAACCATCTCGTGAGGAGTGGTGTGACTGTTGCCACAACTCCTGCCCATGCTGTCCATGCATCAGGCCATGCAAGCCAGGAGGAGCTGAAGCTCATGCTCACGCTCACGAAGCCGCAGTACTTCATTCCTGTCCATGGCGAGCCACGCCATCTCGTTGCCCATGCAGCAATTGCACGGAGTCTTGGCATTCCCGAGGACCACATCTTCGTCATTGAGAATGGCACGGCAGTCGATCTCAATGCCACGCACACTGCAGTGCACAGGCGGTTTGTCGATGCAGGGTATGTGTATGTCGATGGCGTGAATGTCGAGGCGGAAGCAGAGGCAATTCTCCGTGACAGACATCACCTTGCCAATGACGGGATCATCATTGTTGTCATGGCTGTCGATCCGGAACGGGGCACACTCGTGAGCGACATCGATCTTGTTGCAAAGGGCTTCATGCCAGAGGAGCCATGGAAGGACATCCTCGATGGAGCACGTGACCACCTCGAGAAGACAATCCCCTCCATCCTTGACCAGGGTGACAGGACAACGATTGCCAATACTGTCCGGGACAGCCTTGCACAGTTCATTGCAAGACAGACCCACAGGCGTCCCATGATTCTCCCAATAATCACGGAGATCTGACACCACCTGCGGGCATGGCCTGGAACGGATGTTCTCGATACCTACACGAGCCACAACATTCCCGAGTACACTGTGTGCCAGAAATCCCCATGCACTGGCTACAGGAGTTCACCATGTTGGCGTTTCCGGACCCCAGGATTCCTCCTTCCGAACTTGTCGCCCAGCTTAGTCCAGGGGAGTCAGTACTCTGGTGGGGAAAGCCCCAGCCTGAAGCACGAATCAATGGATTCTCACTTGCATTTGGCCTCGGTGTCATGCTGCTCGGTCTCAGCATGCTCAGTACAGCACTGTTCACTGCTGTCATGCAGCATTCGCTCTTTTCCAACGCTGCAAGCCTTCTCGCATGTATTGCCTCCGTTCCTCTTCTTGCCCTTGGCTGGGTGGGAATCTCGGGTGCATTCACGACTGCAGGATACCTTGCACGCACTTCCTATGCCATTACTGCAACACGGGTCATCAAATGCATAGCTCCAGGGCGAGGAAGCTCACCACCGAAGGTGAGTGCAGCACCAATAGCATCGCTCGCGAAATGCACACCCATGAAGTCCACTTCCGGCTGGCAGAGTGTGCTCCTCCAGTTTGTCATGACAGAAGACACAGTGCTCGAAGCAGATCCAGTTCTCTTCGGAGGCGGACCGAATCCCACGTACAGCTGGTGGATGGGAGGGTGGGGCAAGGGAAAATCCGGCACACTTCCAGCTGACTCGCAGACAGCACGGTCTGTCTTCCAGCGAACAGGTCCAGCCTTTTTCCAGTATGCGAGGATAACGCTCAGCAATCTTGCTTCAATACAGCCTGTCCTCACACTCCTCGGAGAAGATGCACACCAGACTACGTGGGTTCCATGATCCCAGTACGAATGTTCAGCACTGCCGTGCCATCAGCTTGGAAGAGTGACTGCAGGAACCGTTCCCAGATCTGAGACCACGAGTGTGGACGTCGCATGTACTGGCAGCACAGTGGTCATCTGAATGTTTCCAACTCCCATCGCATACCAGAGCAGAACACCTGAATGCGTGTCAGTGCAAAGAGCCACCAGCGGTATGACAGCACCTGGAGCAGCAGGCTCGGATTTCCATGCTGTACCCGATGCAGATCCATCAGTACAGGAGCCAGTTCGTGCAAATTTCAGTTGAGGTGTACCAGACTCCCTCATGATTGCAGCGACTGTTTCCGGATACGGAGTGGTCTTGTACGGCTGGGGAGCTGCCTTCTTCCAGGAGTACGTCACAGAGGATCCGGAAATGGTGGGAACCGAGGTGTATGCCGTTCCATTCATCACAATGATGAGTGGCTTTGTCCCGCCTGTAAACTCCTCCCAGTTGGATGGGGAATGGACAACATACGTAAGCGTCTCAGCTGTGGACCCGGATCCAAATGTATACGTGGCCCGGTAGTTCGTGGCACTGCCAAGCACACCCGCATCAAACTGCGATCCGGCTTGGAGTGTTGGACGTGCTGAAACATGGGCAGACAGCGAAGGGGACACTGAGCTGCCGCATGCAGCCAGTAGCGTTGCTGCACACAGTGCAGCAGCACTGGCACACGCCCGTCGACCTGAGGAATCGTTCATAGGGATACAGTCTAGCGCATCTGGAAACATCCAAACGGACTACTGGCATGGTCTTCTCCTCACGATGCACATGCCGCAGGTTCCCTCACAGTGCAACCTCCTGATGCGTCATACTTGAGATGTCAGATGATTCATGTGCATGCAGTTTGAGAGGGACAGATGCTGAGGCGAAGCATCCGCATACTCATTAGCGTGGCAGTACTCCTTGGGAGTGCTGGACTTGTCGGGAAGCCTGTGCAGGCAAGCGCGCAGACACTGTACATCTCTGGTACGGGATCAAACACCTCAACCTGCACAAATGCAGCCTCGCCATGCCAGTCCCTCTCGTACGCTCTAACCCAGGCGTCTGCTGGTGACACGATCGTGGTGACGGGCTTTACATATCTCCGGATGGCGCAGGGTCAATCCCCACTTGTCATTCCACAGTCGCTCTCGCCTCTGACCATTACTGGAGAGGGAGTCAACCCCACGCTTGCACCCACATCGAACGTGACATTCACCATCGATGGACCAGGCATGGTTGTGCCAAGCGGCATGACACTCACCATGAACAATGTCAGAATGCTGGATTTCATGACACAGGACAATTACAACG
>DAIDIX010000087.1 GCA_027451645.1 Candidatus Dormiibacterota bacterium
TCCCGGTCAGACAGTTGTGAAGCGAGATTTCTCAGCAGCTACTCGAACGACAGGATGTAGGGATAGTGGGACTGCCCACCCTCATGGAGCTCGAACTCTATCTGCGTGTACTGCTCCTGAAGCAGTGCAAGCAGTGCAGCACTCTCATCAGAGGACGTATCCGATCCGGAATAGAGGGTGACAATTTCTGGCGTGGGATCAGCACTTCCCACCACTTCCACCACAACTGCAGCTGGATCGCTTCCTACGGCAATGACATCCTCTCCGCTGATTGCGAGCACATCGCCAGCAGTGATCTTCTTTCCGCCAAGCTTGCTGTTGCGCACTGCCCGTGTGATCTCAACACTCCGTACAGCATGGGCGGAATCTGTCATCTGTGAAACGGCAGTTTCAACTCCCTCAGCTCCCTCAAGCCCGAAAAGTGCAGCCACACCCTCAGGCAGGGTCTTTGTTGGAATGACGTGGACATCCACGCCCTCATCCTCACCAACCTTCTGCACCTGGTCAGCAGTCATGACGATGTTGCTGTTGTTCGGCAGGAGCACCACGTGAGTTGCATGTGCTTCACGTACAGCATGGAGGAGATCCTCGATTGAGGGATTCATGGTCTGTCCACCCTCGACAACGACTGCAGCACCAAGGCTCTTCATGAGAGACCGGAATCCCTCTCCCTGTGCTACTGCAACGACAGCAAGTTCCCGAGTGCTGGCCTCGCCAGTTGCTGAAGAGTGTGCAGCACCTGCATCCTCAAGAATGTCATGGTGCTGTTTTGACATGTCATCGACCTTGAGGTTGCTGAGCCGTCCCCAGAGTGAGGCAGCAGCAATGACACTGTTCGGATCAAAGGTGTGGATGTGCACTTTCACAAGTTCCGGCTCACCCACTACAAGAGCAGATTCTCCGAGTGCTGCGAGTTCAGTCCGAACGGCTTCCACCTCGCCCTCCACATCGTGGATGAGAAATTCCGTGCAGAACCCCCAGCCCTCTTCCCTGGCAGCGACAGCAGCAGCACCAGTACGCTCACGTGTGCCAGCACCCATTGCGGGAGCAAGCACATCGCTGTGTCCAGCACTGCGCGGATTGCGCACAGTTGGGGCTCCAATAGCAGAGGCAGTGCCTCCAGATCCAGCACTCCATGTGAGCGGATCAATGCTCTGGAACGCACGCCACATGCCTTCAACGATGATTGCAAGTCCAAATCCGCCTGCATCAACAACCCCTGCCTCACGGAGGATAGCGAGCTGCTCTGGAGTCTTCTCCACAGCATCATGAGCAGCAACGACAAGCGACTCGAACAGTGCCACAATGTCGTTCGACTCAAATGAACGGGCACTTTCTGCAATGACCCGTATGACAGTCAGCATTGTACCTTCTGTCGGCTTCATGACAGCCCTGTAGGCCACAGTTGCAGCATCTGACCATGCACGCACAAGGTCCTCGCATGCTGCCTGCTCCGCCTGCCCAATACCCTGGGCAAACCCCCTGATGATCTGGGAGAGGATGACACCGCTGTTTCCCCGTGCACCCATGAGGGCACCATGTGCAACACCCCGCATGAACTCCCCAAGCTTTGCAGCATCTCCAAGCCCCTGGCCCTCATCGACTGCAGAGCGGAGTGTCATGAACATGTTGCTCCCCGTATCGCCATCGGGAACGGGAAAGACATTGAGGTCATTGATGACTGTCCGGTTCGCATCAAGCCACGAGAGCGCATTTTCGAATGCAAACCTCAGGTGCGCAGCATTCACACCACTGAGTGCAGGAGACTCTCCGTCAGGAGTGCTTCCAGCACCTCCTTGCCTAGAAGATTTCGCCATGATCGCGGTCTCCTCCGTGGATCCCCTGGACATTGATGTTCACTGCTGAGACTGTGAGCCCCATTGTGCGCTCCACTGCATAGCCCACCATGCTCATGAGATTCTGGGCAACCTCGCTCACCCGAACGCCGTACTCGACAATGACGTACAGGTCGATTGCAACTCCCTCATTCGTCAGTGTGACAACCACACCGCGGTGGATATTGTCCATGTTGAGCCGTTCAGCAATGCCATCCCGGAGTCCGCGCGCTGCCATGCCCACTATGCCGTAACATTCATTAGCGACATGTCCCACAAGCGTCATGATTGCGTGCTTCGAGACTTCGACTCGGCCAAGCTCCTCCTGGCGGACGAGTATCTCGGATACGGGCACAGAACTCATGATGAACACCTCAACATACTGATGGTCGCGTCTCTATACTAGAATATTGTCCAGTGCTCTGCTATGCCGGCAGAGCAGACATCATCGAAGAGGAAGAGCAGAGAGAACTATGGCACAGCGATGCGATGTGTGTGGAAAGGGTCCCATGACTGGCAACAATGTCAGTCATTCAAAGCGGCATACCCGCCGCAGGTTCATGCCGAACCTTCACCCAACCCATGTACTGGTAAATGGCCGGCTTCTCCGCGTGACTGCATGCACCCGCTGCATCCGCACACAGATGAAGCAGTACGCCACGAAGTAGAACCATGGAGGGAACAGGCCTTCATCTACTGGGAATCCTGTTCCCTTGGTGATGGCTTTGCACGTGCAGGGCGGCTGAGAGTTCCATCCGGGAGCTGGAACCTTCGGGCCTCATAGGTGGCACGAAGCTGGCCGCATGCCCCCTCCGTTGACTGACCACGCGTATTCCGCACCGTCACATTCGCCTTTTCGATGCGTGCTACAAACCTGTCCACTCCAGCTGCATCCGGTCCATTCCATGGACTTCCCTCAATGCGGTTCATCGGAATGACATTCACATGCGCATGGTGCTGCCGTGCCAGTTTCGCAAGTGCGGCTGCCTGCACCGGGGTGTCATTGATTCCCTCGATGAGACACCACTCATATGTTGCACGCCTTCCCGTTTTCGCAGCATACTCCTCCACCTTTCTGCACACAAGATCGAGGGGGTATTTTGCATTGAGAGGAACGAGCCGTGTCCTGAGGTCGTCCGTTGCTGCATGGAGGGAAAGTGCAAGAGTCACAGGAATCCCTTCCTTCATGAGCCGTTCGATTCCCGGGACAACTCCGCTTGTTGAAACAGTGATGTGGCGGGCACTCATGCCGCGTTCATGGACGAGCCTCTTCACGACATCCACTGTTGTCTCGAGGTTTGCAAGAGGCTCACCCATTCCCATGAAGACGACATGGGTGACTGGATGCATCCCGTATTCCCGTGCAAGCATGTCTGCAAGGCGAACCTGGTCAAGCACTTCCCCAGGAGTGCAGTGCCGCATGAGTCCGAGCCGTCCCGTTGCACAGAATGGACAGCCTACTGCGCAGCCAACCTGTGAGCTGACACAGACAGTTGTGCGGGGATGCTGTGCCTTCCCGTAATGCATGACAACTGTCTCAATGGTTTTCCCGTCTGCAAGGGTACCGATAACGGAAATCGTGCGGCCACCGTCATCGATTCGAACCTTGGCAGCCTCGACAGCAAGGAATGCATGTCTCTGTGCGAGCTTCCCCCGGAGATCCTGGGGAAATGAGGACACATCGTCCCAGCTCCGCACTGCAGGGTTCTTGAGTGCATCGCGAAGCTGCTGTTCACGCCATGCTGGTTCGCCAAGTTCTGCAAACAGAGCAGACCTGCCCGCAGGCGATACATCCATTATTGCGAGGCGCTGCATCTGCACGTGTTCTGCAGTGTCAGCCATCACCA
Source organism: Candidatus Dormiibacterota bacterium (assembly GCA_027451645.1). Lineage (GTDB taxonomy): Bacteria > Chloroflexota > Dormibacteria > Aeolococcales > Aeolococcaceae > JAJZLL01. The sequence goes on from DAIDIX010000087.1 coordinate 3,683, forward strand.
TCACCCGTTGCCACCTACCTGAAAAAATCTGGTGCCGAGGAAGGGACTCGAACCCTTACAAGCTTGCGCTCACTACCCCCTCAAAGTAGCGTGTCTACCAATTCCACCACCTCGGCAAGGGATCACTGCGGTAGCCACAATGAACTGTAATGTAGCATATCAACTCCCCCAATACTGCGGTGCTGGGAGGTCGCGAATATTGCTCACAGGCGGACAAATGTCCGCCCGTTGTCCGCGATGAATATATAGAGTCTATCCATAGCAACGACATGATTATCGACCATGATGGGCGCACCTGGTTCCCACATTGTCGGGGACCAGTACCAGTCATTACGAAAAGGGGAAGCCTGTGGGATGGGAAGATCGCTTCAATGACGCCGTCAAGTCGGCCATCAGCACAGCACTCAGCAATGCCGTGCGCAATCACGATGCCGTCATTACGCCAGAGCATCTTCTTTCCGCACTCCTCAGCACCCCGAATTCGAGGGCAGTCGCTGTTCTGAAGCAGGCTGGAGTCAATGTCCAGGATCTTCATGCCCAGGTCAAGCGGTATCTCGACAGCCTTCCGAAGGATACTGACCAGAGCATTGATGGCATGTGGACTCCCCAGCAGGATCCCGTCATCGCAGAGCGGACGAAGCTGGTGCTTGGTGTCGCATGGGATGAGATGCGTCGTGCAAAGGCACCGAGGATCACCTCAGAGCACCTCCTCCTTGCTTTCCTCCAGGATTACCAGGCAACTCCGCTCAAGGACATGCCTGATGTTCCCCAGGACACGCCTGACGGAAAGCCGAAGAAGCGGTTCATCGATCCCAATGGTCACGACAAGCAGTACCTTGAGGGAGCTGGTTTTGACCTTGCAAAAGCACGGAATACCATTGCGAGCTTTGCACAGAGCACGCCTCCAAGCGTCGACTACCAGGAGTTCTCCACGACACAGTTCAATCCCCAGAGGGGACCAGCATCCAAGACTCCCCAGCTTGATGAACTTGCAGTGGATCTCACTGAACGGGCACGTACGGGAAAGATCAAGCCACTCATTGGGCGCGATGCAGAGCTCCAGAAGCTCATCCGTGTCATGCTCCACGAGGACAAGAACAATGCCATGATCATCGGTGAACCCGGTGTCGGGAAAACCGCTGTTGTGGAGGCACTCGCACAGCGCATTGCACGTGGCGAAGTACCGGAACAGCTCAAGAACACACGGCTTGTCCGGCTCGACCTCAACAACATCGTTGCTGGCACCCAGTACCGGGGTCAGATGGAAGAGAAAGTCCAGAAAGTCCTCAAGGAGATCCGCGAGAATCCCGATGTCATTGTCTTCATCGACGAGATCCACACCCTCATTGGTGCAGGATCTTCCGAGGGAGGCCTCGACATTGGCAACATCATGAAGCAGGCGCTCGCACGTGGAGAACTCCGCTGCATTGGCGCTACGACAACGAAGGAGTATGGGAAGTACTTCGAGCATGATGGTGCCCTCACCCGCAGGTTTGGCTCTCCCATCATTGTCGAGGAACCCTCTGTCGAGGACACAGTCGAGATGATCAAGGGGAGAAGGCAGCTCCTCGAGGCACACCACCACATCACGATTCCGGATGAGGCGATCCTGGCTGCAGCCCAGCTCACACGCCGCTATGTGAAGGACAGGAAGAGCCCTGATGCTCCTCTCGACGTTGTCGATGATGCATGCGCAAAGCTCCGGGTGTCGAAGGAAGCTGAAGTTCCCGATGCCATCCTCCACCTTGAGGGGAAGCTCCAGAAGCTTGCTGCACAGCGGGAAGCGGAACCGGATCTCCGCAAGAAGGAAGATCTCCGTGCCCAGGAAGTCCAGCTCCTCGATGAAGTCTGGAAGCAGCGGAAGGAGTGGATGGACTCCCGGGAGCAGTCAACGAACCAGCTCACAACGGATGATGTGGCTGAAGTCATCTCGAGCTGGACTGGTGTTCCTGTCAAGCAGCTCAGTACGGACGAGATCACACGGCTTCGGAACATGGAGCAGAAGCTCCATGAGCGGGTTGTTGGCCAGGATGAGGCAGTAGGCGCCCTTTCCAAGTCAGTACGCCGTGCACAGTTCGGACTGAAATCAGCAAAGGGAACTGATGCTTTCGTCTTTCTCGGTCCAACTGGTGTTGGAAAGACAGAGTCTGCACGGGCTCTCGCAGAATTTCTCTTCGGAGATGAGAATGCACTCGTCCAGATCGACATGAGCGAATACATGGAAAAGCACACCGTGTCACGCCTCATTGGTGCTCCTCCAGGATATGTCGGATATGAGGAAGGTGGACAGCTCACCGAACGGGTACGCCGCAAGCCATACTCAGTTGTGCTCCTTGACGAGGTGGAGAAGGCACATGAGGATGTATTCAACATCCTGCTCCAGATCCTTGAGGATGGACATCTCACTGATGGTCAGGGACGGCAGGTGGATTTCTCGAACACGATCCTCATTCTCACAAGCAACCTTGGTGTCCAGGGCGCTCTCCGGAGACTCGCAACACAATCCAAGCAGATAGGGTTTGCTGCTCCGCAGGCCATCGAACCGTACAAGAGTGAGGAAGTAAATCACGAAAAGTTCAAGGACACGGTCGTTACTGCCTACAATGAGCATTTCCGCCCAGAACTCCGGAACCGCATTGGAAAAGACAATGTCGTTGTCTTCCACCAGCTCAACCAGACAAACATCAGGGACATTGTCGATCTCGTTCTTGCTAACGTTGCCAAGCGAGATGGACTGAAGTCACGAGACCTCTCAATCGAGGTCAGTGAGGCTGGCAAGGATCTTCTCGCGAAGCTCGGCTACGATGTGGAGATGGGTGCCCGGCCTCTGAAGGCAGTCATCGAGCATCAGGTAGTAGACCAGATTGTTGATGGACTTGCTGAAGGGAAGTTCGAGGATGGAGCAACCATCCGATTTGAAGTCGATGAGAAGGGCACAGGACTCCGGGCTTTCGATGCGAAGGAAGCACAGGCAACTGCACCTGCTCCCAGCACTGGCAAAGGGGGACGTGGCAAGAAGGCTGCTGCTGCACCGAAGGGTCCAGAAGGCAAGGGTCCAGCACTCCAGTAGGCTGCTCACGGAACTCAACAGAATCGGGCATCACTCCCATAGCGGGAGCGGTGCCCGATCTGCATTTCCCTCTCACAACCCTTCTAGTCGCAGTCGATGACAGCCTTGCCCCGGAGTTTCCGTCCGAACAGGAGACTCACTGCCTCATCAACTGCACTCCATGACTTGTGCCAGTCGACTTCTGCATGAAGAGAGCCGTCAGCAACGAGCTCAAGGAGATATGCAAGGTCTCCTCCAAGTCCTTGTCCCATGCGAAATGGTCGGATGGAACGCTGGAGTCCTACAAGACTGTATGGGGGAAACACTGCATTCTCCTGGGATGTCCAGCCGATGCACTCAACAACACCACCCTCGCGAAGCATTGCAACGATGTCCACGAGCTGCTGTCCTCCAACTGTGTCGAGGACAACATCGACACTCCTCACTCCGTCGAGGCCGACAACCACTTCGTCAGCACCAAGCTCCCGGAGTCCCTCCTTCCTGTGATCGCCACCAACTGATGCAATGACATGTGCTCCACCGAGCGCTGCAAGCTGAATGCCAAATCGTCCAACTCCGCCCGAAGCTCCCGTGACAAGTACAGTCCGTCCAAGAAGCGACCCTGCATCCCTGAGTGCAAGAAGTGCAGTGCCTCCTGCCACAGGAAGGGCTGCTGCATCTGCATCAGAGACGCCATCAGGGATGCGG
>DAIDIX010000088.1 GCA_027451645.1 Candidatus Dormiibacterota bacterium
AATCTGCTACACCACGATGTGCAATGAAGCTGGAGGCATCATTGATGATCTTCTCGTGTACTGCGAGTCCGACGAGAGCGTGTACCTTGTCATCAATGCAAGCAGGACTGCTGAGGACATTGACTGGATGCAGCAGAATGCGGATTCGACTGTACGCATTGAGGATCTCTCGGATGAGACTGCGCTCATTGCAGTTCAGGGTCCGAAGGCAGCTGCAGTGCTCGATGCGTTGGGTCTTGCTCCATCTCTCCAGCCAGCAGCGTTTCATTACATCGATACAGAACTGCATGGAATGCCAGTCCGTATCTCCAGAACAGGCTACACTGGCGAGGACGGTTTCGAGCTGTACATCACTGGAAACAGGGCTCTATCGCTATGGGAAGCGTGCGTTGCACACCTCCTTGACCATGATGGCCGCCTCTGCGGACTCGGAGCCCGGGACATTCTCCGTCTGGAGGCAGGGCTCCGGCTGTACGGTTCGGACATGGATGCGACGAACTCTCCCTACGACACGGGGCTTGGATGGACCGTGAAACTCGGAAAGGATGCATTCATCGGAAAGGATGCGCTTGAGCGGATCCATGGCAGTGGAACACATTCCTCCTTCATTGGCCTTCGGTTCTCGGGACGTACCATTCCCCGGCATGGCAACGCGGTTTTCCATGACGGGGTCCGGATTGGCACCATCACGAGTGGTGGCTTCAGTTTCACCCTTGGGCATCCTGTTGCGACAGCCCGCATCGAACCTGACCATGCAAAGCTTCCGACATATGATATTGCCATCCGTGATACCGTGGAGACTGCTGAACGGGTGGCCCTTCCGTTCTACCGGCGTTCGCAGGAATAAAGCAAGGAGGAATCCCGTGGGGAGTGATCTGTCCGACCTTCAGTTCACAGCGACACATGAGTGGGTGCGTGTGAGCGGCGACACGGCAACTGTTGGCATCACGGACCATGCGCAGTCGCAGCTTGGAGATGTCATCTTCGTGGATCTTCCCAAGGCAGGAAGAGTGGTTGCTGCAGGGGAGCGGATTGGAACGATTGAATCCGTCAAGGCAGCAAGCGATCTCTATGCGCCTGTATCGGGAACAGTCCTTGAAACGAATGGTGCACTCACCGATGCACCTGAGCTCATCAATGCACAGCCGTACGACGATGGCTGGCTCCTCCGGGTTCAGCCCTTCAGCCTTCCTGACACACCTCTCCTCACGCATGACGAGTACGAGGAACGGGCACAGGGAAAGTAGCCCGAAGTTCCCTCCACTTCCGGTACATTGAATGAGTATGGTCAGCTAGCTCAGTTGGTTAGAGCGCACGGTTCACATCCGTGAGGTCGAGGGTTCGAATCCCCCGCTGACCACCATTGCCCCCACGGTCTTTCCCGAGGAGATGGGATGTCCACGTACGACCATCCTGAAATCTATGACCTCCTCCATGCATCGATGAAGGACTATGCCAGGGAGGCAATGAACATCATCACAGTCATAGCTTCCCGAGTTCCTCATCCAGCTTCCCTTCTCGATGTTGGATGTGGCACTGGGCTGCATCTTTCATACTTCGCTGAGCACTTCACCTGTGTTGGCATCGACCTCAGCTCGAAGCAGCTCGAGATTGCCAGGAACAGGCTCCCGGGCATCCCCCTCATTGAGGGCGACATGCGGGAATTTGCCCTTCATGAGAGGTTTGATGTCATCACATGTCTCTTCGGTGCAATTGGCTACATGCGGAATGTGCAGGACCTCGGGCGTGCAGTTGGCAATATGGAAGCACACCTTGCGGATGGAGGGGTACTCATTCTCGAGCCATGGTACTTCACCAATGCATGGATCTCCGGTCTCATCACCCATGAGACTCTCAATCATCCGGATCTCAAGATTTCACGAATGACCACGACAGCCCGTCATGGTCGCCATTCCCGTATGGAGATGGTCTACATGGTTGGAGAGCCAGGAGACATCACCACATTCCGGGAGCACCATACGATGGGGCTCTTCTCCGTGGAGGAGTACCTTTCCGCCTTCACTGCTGCTGGACTGACTGCAGAATACGCACCGACAGCAGGACCTAAGGGACAGTTCATTGCTTCCCGAAGCATTCCGACCCCAGCTCCATAGGGCTATTCATCGACCTCGTAGAAGTGAGGAGTCGCATAGAGCGGATTGTCCCTGAACACGGCCATGACATCCGTATCCCGGAAGGCCCCATCAATCCATGTATGCCGTTTGAGGGTTCCTTCCACGACAAAGCCTGCCTTCTCATACACATGATGCGCTGCATCATTTCCTTCATGCACATGGAGAGTCACCTTCTCAAGTCCAAGGGCTCGGAAGGCATAGCTCACAACCAGCCTGCACGCCTCGCTGCCATAGCCCTGTCCCCACATGGTCGAGGGTCCGATCCAGATGCCCCACGATGCGTTCCTGTTGATGGTTGAAATCTCACTAAGACCTGTCACTCCCAGGAAGACACCGCTTGTCTTCACCTCGATCGCCCAGTGGATGCCATGATTGCCTGACTGCGCCCGTTCGATGAACTGCTTTGCAGTTGCTTCACTGTTCGGAAGCCATGCCCATTCACCAACATACCGTCCAACACGTGGGTGGCTTACAAGTCGGGATATCTCCTGTGCATCATCCTCAACAAGTCCCCTGAGCCGGACAGCACTGCCAATAAGGTCCATGAGTGCAGCTGCAGCCTAATGGGAACAGGCGCGTGCTTCTCCAGCACCGTCTGCAGTCTGGAAGCTGTGTCCACAGCTGCATGAGCGGACTGCATTCGGATTGTGGATCGTGAATCCACCCCCCATCATCTGGTCCACGTAATCGATCTCTGCACCCTCGAGGTACTGTGCAGAATACGAATCCACATACACGGTAATTCCGTCGAGCTCCAGCACCTGATCCTCTGCTGATGGCTGCTGGTCATCAAAACCCATGCCATACGAGAATCCTGAGCATCCGCCTGGTTCGATGAACACACGGAGCGCCACCTTCGTTGCAGTCGGAGAGTCCTGAGACTGCTGGTCGATAAGGCCCGTGAGTTGTGTTCGTGCAGAATCTGAAACGGTGATCATGTGTATGTCCTCATGTTGCTGGTGCACCCTGAACCACCCAGACGGTGCCCTTCTGCTATTGTAGCGTGCTGCGGCAATCTGCACCATGTCCGAGATGCGGAGATGGCTCATGCAGTGCAGGTAGCCCGCCCCCAGAGCCGAAGAAATTCCTGATGAAGCGCATGTGCGCATGCACTTCCAATCCATACTCCAGCCTCACCACACAGGAGGCTTGCTGCAGCAATGCAGAGGACGAGCAGTGCACGGATGCCGAAGCTGTCGTGTTCTTCCGTTGCAGTGATATCTGACATGGGGTTCCTCCTGTTCCCCCTCACCACGGGAACATTCTCTGCAACCCCCGCGACAACAGCCTGTCGCTACTGCATGCCTGATGACATGGATCCTTCCACGCAGGCGCAAGAGCAGCTGTTTGCCAAGAGCGGATGCCTCAAGCTCCACTCAGTTGCTGCTCTAGAGGGTGCTGGTATACCCGACCTGACATCTGCTCAGGCTGCCATGCACTGCAGATCGCCATACCCGCACAGGGAGTGCACAGTGCGTGAAGCAGTGATGATGAGCGCTGCAGCTGCAGCACAGTTCCTACTGCTTCGTATCGCTGATGGTGCGGCTCCCTTTCACTCCGAGCGCATTTGTCTCTCTGCAGTGGAGTGCACGCTCAATGTCATCCCTGAGGTCCCGCAGCTGTCGCTTCACTGATTCACTCACCGTCGGCACATCAAGTGCAGCGCTGATCTCCTTGACTACAGTTGCATCTGGCTGGAGGGGAAGGGCATAGGACACAAGATTGTCAAGCGTCTGCTCCTCACGGCGGTCATTCCAGGTCGTGATTGCTGCTGCAAGCTTTCCATAGTACGGTCGGAGGAGGTTTTCCTGGTCTGGCTGCCAGAATGCCTGGCCAATTGCCCGGGCTTCCGCGATCGTGATGCCATCTGCCATGAGTTCCTTCCATGCCTGCTTCTTTGCTGCTGCTGTGGGACGTGCTGCCCGAACTGCCTGTGCCTGAACACGACCGAGGACCGAGTCATCCCCAAGTTCCTCCCTGTGGATGACACTGTCCGTCACAGCCCCAAGGGAAGACAGTTTTCCGAGAATTTTCCACCGCATGTCCTGATCTGCTGGAGCAGCACCACCAGGAGCAAGAACTATCCCGGGAAGCGTTTCCTTTCCGTTAAGAAGGTGCTTGAGATGGATGATATCCTTCTGGGAGCTCGCGGTTGCGAGAAAGACCTCAAACCAAGAGATATGGAATGGGGTGCCCTCTGATTTCGTGAGCATGGCTTGCGCAGTATCGTGGAGCTTTCCCTGCAGCAGCTCCCTCTCAGCTGGATCCGCATAGAGCCGTATGGCTGTCTGTGCACGGGCAAGCAGAGACTCAAGTACAGAAGGAACGGATTCATTCGCCTGGGCACACATGACATCGACAAACTCCCGAACCGGGAACTCCCCATCACGGGTCATGTTCCAGAGCGTGCTGTTGCAGAGTGTCCGCGCCATCGGCGAATCGAGTGTCTGGACTGCCTTTTTCACTGCAGCGAGAGAGGCTGGATCGAATGCAACCTTCGCAAATGTCCAGTCATCATCGTTCAGCAGCACAAGATCAGCTGTCCTTTTTCCCACAAGTTCCCTGCAGGCCGTCTTTGCACCATCAACAGTGACGGGAATGGATTCCCGGAGGACGAGCTTGCCCTCCGCAGTGAGGTCGTAGAGACCAATCTTGAGGCGGTGGGGCCTGAGCGTGGGATGCTCCTTCTTTGCTGCACCCTGCTCGATGATGAACGTGTCATAGGTGCCGTTTCTGGAGCTGAAGTTTGCCCGAAGCGTGTTGATGCCAGGCTCCTCGAGCCAGACCTTTGCCCACCTCGCAAGGGACACGCCAGATGCCTTCTCAAGGTGCTTGAGGAGATCGTCCCGGGTTGCATTGCCAAATGCCCTGTCCACAAGATATGTGTGGATTCCCTTCCAGAAAGCATCCCCGACATACCGCTCAAGCTGCTGCAGAACGGAACTCCCCTTCTCGTACGTAATGCGGTCAAAGTTCGACCAGATCTCGTTTGTTGCCTCGACTGGCACGGAGATGGGATGTGTGGATGGCTTCTGGTCCGCAGCAGATGCTGCTGCCTTTGACCGAGTGGCGAAGTCGACTGCTGCAACCTTGAATGGCGTTGCCTCGTCCTGGCCACGATGGGAGACGAATGTTGCAAAGCTCTCATTGAGCCAGAGGTCATTCCACCACTGCATGGTTGTCCTGTCCCCAAACCACATGTGTCCGAGCTCATGGAAGAGAACATTGATCTGGTACTGGAGCTGTGTTGCAGAAACTGCACCACGGGGAAGAGTCCGCTCGACAAACGTCATCAGTCCCGGATTCTCCATGGCTCCAAAGGTGAAATCAGGCACCCACGCAAGTCCGAGCTTCGGAAACGGATAGGGGAGTCCGAACCGCTTCTCGTAGTAGTCGACAGCCATCTTCATGGTCTGGAACGTTGGTTCTGGCGTGAGGTATTTCGCCATCGCCTTCCTGCAGTACAGCTCCATCGGGTACTTGTAGGAAGTATCCGTTACCTTGTGGTAGGGTCCTGCAAGGAACGTTGCGAGATACGTTGACATGACTGGGCTGCGGTCGAAGGTCCACGTTGCAGTCGCACCATCCTGTGCAACACTTTTCTTCGTCTCGAGAGTGTTCGCTGCCACTGTCCAGTCTGCTGGAGCAGTGACTGAGAGGTCGAATGTTCCCTTGATGTCCGGCTGATCGAAGCAGGCAAACACGGAATGGATCTCGAATGCCTCGCCCTGTGTATATAGATACGTACTGCCGTCTTCCGGATCGATCGTTCGCTGCATGCCCATTCCACCCTGCCGGTACGGACAGTTGGCAACGACCTTCAGCGTATTTGCTGCAGCAAGTCCATCGAGTGCAATCCGGCCATCCTTCCATGCAGAGCGGGGCAGTGGCCTGCCATTGAGAACAATCTCCTCGACTGACTCTGCCACAAGGTCAATGAACGTGGAGCTTCCCGCTACCGCATCGAATGTAATTGTTGCTTCAGAGCGGAATGAAGATTTCTCATTCCCATCCTCAAGGGCAAGCTTGACCTCGTAGGCAGGATTCCCGAGAATGGTACGCTTCCGTGCTTCAGCTTCCGTACGAGATAGCGGCGGGATACGTACTTCCGTCATTCCAGTTCCTCCTGCGTGGAACACCACGACCTAACCCGGGATCAGGCCCCAATCATACCCCAAGATAATGGGTTTCGTGGGAGGAGCAGAACGTAGGCATTGCCATTCCAGCATCCCGCAGGACACTACAATTTCACAGAGCTAGATTCGCTGTTCTCAGACGGAATTCCACTGTGGCAACATTGTCAATGGGTACTGCACCCAAGCAAACGCATCTACGAACACACTGTACAGTTGTCGCAGTGCACGAGGCAATCTGACACGTCGAAAACCCTTACTCATAGTTCTTCGGGACCTTCCGTGGATGGATGGATTCCCCACGGGAGAGCATTTCGACATACCCAGCAAGTTTTCGCTCCCGTGTAGTTGACCTTTTGACTGCGTTGAGTCGGTAAATGATGGCGTAGCGATTTGCAGCATCCAGCTTGGCAAATGTATCTGCTGCATCTGAATTTTCCGCAAGGGCCCGTGCAAGATCTGGTGGAATATCCATGTTTGCCTGTCCGAGATATGCCCTTTGCCACGTACCTTTGGACTTTGCAGCTTCCACTGCTGCCACTCCCGCAGGTTGCATTCGACCCTCCTCGGTGAGGCGAATAATGTTCTCAACATTTCTCGCAGACCACGCACTATTGTGCTTGCGCGGGGTGAAACGCTGAACATAGCTTTCAGCATCGCGTCGTGCGAGCTGACCGTCAATCCAGCCGAAGCAGAGAGCCTCATCAAGTGCTTCTGCATACGTGAGGGATGTTGTACTGCCACCCTTTTTATGCAGTACAAGCCAGACTCCTGGATGGGTTGCATGGTGGCTCACCAGCCACGCTCGCCACTGTTCAGCATTGTCAACGAGCAGTTCCACGAGATCTTGCATGCTGATACTCTACCGTGTGCACACGGCACACGTGTCTCCATTCAAGAGGCCATTGAGTGCATTAGGACCATGACGTTTTCCTGTCAAGCTCCACATGAGGTCTGCTCACTTCTCTGAAGCAGAAGGCAGCAATTGACTGGTGCTATCGCAGTGCGTGAGAATGAACCTATGCGCATAAAGGCAATGGCTGCTGCAATGTTGTGTGTATCAATAGTGGCGACACTTTCTGCCTGTGGCCAGTCAGTCCACGCCA
>DAIDIX010000089.1 GCA_027451645.1 Candidatus Dormiibacterota bacterium
ATGTCGGTCATTCCCGTCCCTTTTTGACCGACATTTTCGCTTAACCGTTAGACCGACATTTTCCCTTAACCGCGACACTCACTCCGGGACTGTCTCTGCAATGTCCCCAGATTGCCGATAGAGTGCTGCTATGAGCACTTCAGCATCCACATCAGATTTCCGTCCTGTTCTTCGCTATGCGAATCTTTTTGTCCACCTTCCACGAGGGAGCCAGGTACGTGCTTCGCGGAAGGCTGCCCGTACCCTTCTCGCAGAGCTCAAGCCCGGCGATGCTGCGACTGTCAACGGAACCACATACCGTGTAGCACACGCGAACGCGTCGTTTTTCGAGCCAGGAGCAAACCACTTCAGCAACTGGCGCACGAAGGTGCTTTTGGCTAATGGCCATATCCTTGCAGCACGAACCCGGAGCGAGATGCGGACAATTGCGGAGATCGACACAGATCCCGCTTCAGCACATATTGGTAGCGGATCCAAGAAGTTCCAATTTGCGAGCGATGCAGAATGCCTGGCCTTCGCCAGGGACAGTGCAGCTCTCACAGACCACTTTCTTCCTGCCATCTCAGAACGCAGGGCTGCTGCACGTGAGGAAGCGCTTCGCAATCAGGGAAGCCGGATCACTTCAGGCGAACTCGCGTAAGCAGTGGCGGATTACGACCCAGCACGTCCCGTACTGCTCTTCAATGACAGGAACTGCATGTAATGGCATGCATCTATTCAGCCTCCCAGTTCCTTTCCTGAACTGGGGCACCTCCATCACCTCCTCCACACTCCACCGGGTACGATATCGTCATGGGCACGGCCATCATCACTTCACAACTGAGCAAGGACTATGGCCAGGGACGTGGACTTGACTATCTCAGCCTCACGGTAACTGAGGGTGAGATCTTCGGGTTTCTTGGACCAAACGGTGCAGGGAAGACCACAACCATTCGGCTCCTCATGGGCCTCATCCGTCCCACACACGGCACTGCAACCCTCTTCGGACATGACTGCTGGACAGATGCTGTCGCCCTGAAGCATATGGTTGGCTACATTCCCGGGGATCTCCCTGCATTTGGTGGCATGCGTGGACATGAAGTCATCAACTACGTTGCAGGCATGCGGCGCGATGCGGATCTTGCATATGCGACAAGCCTTGCTGAACGGTTTGAGCTCGACCTCAGGATGCGGTATCGCGAGTACTCGCGCGGGAACAAGCAGAAGCTTGCCATCATCCTCGCCTTCATGCACCATCCACGACTCCTCATCCTTGATGAACCGACAGGTGGTCTCGATCCACTCAACCAGATGGAGTTCCGGAAGCTTGTCCATGAAGTGATAGCGAAAGGTGCCACCATCTTTCTCTCCTCCCACATCCTTGCCGAGGTTGAGGAGACGTGTGACCACATCGGCATCATCAGAAACGGCTCCCTTGTCCAGGTAACTGAGCTTGACACGCTCCGTTCCATGCAGCGGAAGGGAGTTACCATCACATTCGAGGGCAGCGTCCCCACCGAACGGCTCTCTGCACTTGGCAACATCAGCGATCTTGTCACCACAGACACATCTGCCACCTTCACCATAAGCGGATCCTTCAGTCCGCTCATAGCAGCGCTCCAAGGAGCGAACGTACGGGAATTTGCCAGCCACGAACCCACCCTTGAGGAGATCTTCCTCTCTCTCTACGGAACGAAATAGCCGCATATGCGACCCTGGATACTCCGCCTTCACCGTGTCGGTTTTGCAGCAACGACTGCTGTGGCGCTCCTCACTACTGTACTGAGTACCATCTCCTTCCCCATCATTGCTGGCCACACTGCAGCATCCCGCTTTGCATTTGGACAGAGTGTGGAGATTTCTGCCCAGTCGCTTGCATGGCTCATTCCCCTCCCTACATCACCAGATACCCTGGGAGGTTTTCTCCTCTGGAAAGGATATGACTTCCTCTGCCTTGCCTACCCATTCTGGGCAGTCATGGCAGGTGCAGGTGCAGTCCGTGGAGATGAGGAGCGTGGCATAGTCTCCCAGCTCCTCACTGCAGGAGTTGCCCGTACGGAATACCTCCTCAAACGGGCATTCGGCTTTGCATCAGTATCAGTCAGCTCCATTGCACTCGTTGGACTCATCACATGGATTTCGTCATATACCACAGGAACTCCCCTCCATCCCGGTGGAGTGGTCGGAGCTTCCATTGCCCTCTTTGCACTCACCTGGTCCTGCTATGGACTCACCATCCTCATCTCCCAGGAGTTCTCCATTTCCCGTGTTGCCTCAGGCGTTGCAGGCATTGTCCTCATTCTCCTTTTCCTCGTCTCCAGCTATGCCCGATCCAGTGCAGGTGCAGCCTGGCTTAACTACCTCTCACCGTTCGGGTGGTACTACCGTACCCGGGCACTTGCACCTGGAGGCATCTTCGATATCCCGTCAGTCGCTGCGCTTCTCATACTTGGATGTGCTGCAACTGCAGGTGCTGCAGTGCTGTACCGGTTCCGCGATGATGGTGCTGCAACCATCCGCCGCATCCGATCCCACAGGCCTGAGCGTCCTCTCACACTCGTGGCTTCCCGGATTCTCCGCATTCCTACCCTTCGTGGAGTGTGGACGCACCGCATTCTCCTCTCCATCTGGATTGGAGCCATCACCTGCACGCTCATCATCCTTGTCGACATTGCACGGGGCACAGCTGACATCTTCACCACAAACCCTGCACTCCAGGCATATCTCCGGGGATATGGGGGAAGTCCTGCAGCTGGCCTTGTCGAGGTTACTGGCTTCGGCGTGATGCAGCTGCTGCTCTCCATCTTTGTCATCACACAGGTGTCTGAATGGTCAATAGAGGACCAGAATGGACTGCTTGAACTTGCCCTCTCCCAGCCACGCCACCGAAGAGCCATCGTCATTGAACGCCTCACCCAGCTGCTTTCCATGGTTGGCATCATCTCATTTGTCTCGCTGACGCTTGCATTCCTTGATGCTGATCTTGTGGGAGTGCATATTCTTCCCGGGCCCTACTACCTTGCTGCAGTCATGCTCTGGCCCTTTGCAATGACATTTGCATGCATTGGGGCTGCACTTGTTGGCAGCATACCGAGACTCACTGTCATCATTCTTGCTGCACTGACAGTCATCTCATACTTCCTGTATGACCTCGCTCCCATCTTCCGATGGCCAGACTGGATTGCAAACCTCTCAATGTATACGCTATACGGTACTCCGTACCATGGAGGAATCTTCTTTGGCGGACTCTTTGCCATGTGCATCATTATTGGACTCGGAACGCTCATTGCAGGGAAAACCATGCGAGAACGGAGTGTCGGGACATAGGCAATGATGAGCCTGAGAGAAAAAATACGTCGTCACCCACCCATCTTGATGACGACGTGCTCGTAGTCTACGAAGAACGAACGGACATCACCCGGACGATATCATGACATCCCACGAACGGAACCGCATTCCACGGCCAGTGCTCATCATTGCCATCATTGCTGCAGTGATGTGGATGGGAGCCTCATCTGTGCTCCCTTTTCTTCCCGTCATTGTCCGCGAGCAGCATGCTTCATACACCCTTCTTGGAGCAATCATCGGAGCCTACTACATTGGCAGCATCATTGCTCCGTTCCCCATTGGACGTCTCTCGGATTCCATTGGCCACAGGAGAATAATCATCGGGGCACTGGTCCTCTATCTTGGAGCAAACATTGCCTTCCTGCTCCCATTACCCACGGAACTCTATATTGTGTGGCGGCTCCTGCAGGGACTCAGTGCCAGTGCAGCAGAGGTAGCATCGCTTTCCGCAATAGCCCTCCTCACACCTCCAGAACGGCGCGGCCAGGCGTACAGCACGGTAACTGCAGCAGTGTCCATTGGCATTGCCATAGGGCCAGTCATCGGTGCACTGTACACTGTTGCTGGTTCTTCAGCAGTCTTCATCACTGCAAGTGCTGCAAGTGCTGTTGCCCTCGGCCTTGCCCTGTTCGTGCTGCACATTCCTGAATCGCTCAGCACAGACGAAGCACAAGGCGACAAGCAATCTCACACTTCTCAACAGCCAGACCGGATCATCCGGCGGGTTGTCCTTGGTGCTATCACGGTCAACATTGGCTGGGGACTCCTCATTGGCAACTACGATACGAACTGGACACTCCTTATGCAGTTCCGTCATGCAGGAGCCTTCGCCATCAGCATGTCATGGACACTCTTCGCCATTCCGTTTGGTGCATTTGCCTGGCTTGGTGGATGGCTCGCAGATCACCGAGATCAGCGGACTGTCATCCTGATCACTGCATGCATGGGTGGATTCCTTAGCATCCTGTATCCCTACCTCGGCTCGTACGGCCTGCTCCTTGCCTTCGCACCAATAGAGGCAGTTACAGAAGTGCTCATGACTCCTGCACTTCAGTCCATCGTTACTGGAGTGGTGCCCCGGGAGCGCATCGGAACCCTCCAGGGACTCCTTGCAACAGCAACAAATGTTTTCTCTGCAGCAGGTGCAGTCATTGCAGGTTTTCTCTGGAACTTTGGTCCGAAGTACCCATTTGCTCTGGCAGGTGGCGCACTTGCCCTGCTAGCAGTAACTGCCCGCATCCTCTGGAATCCCTACAAGCGGCAATATGTGCCGAAAGGACCTGCGCCACCGTTCCTCCAGGAAGGGACATTTCTAACTCCATCCATCCCTGAGGAATAGTTCAACCCAACTGCACAGTTGATTCCTCACATAAAACCAAAGGCGGCTGGCACTGCACGTGACCGAAGTCACGGTTCCTCAAGCAGATTCAACGCACCCGCTGTTGCCAACAGGTGTATCCCCCAACGTTGACTGCGAAGAAGGCCGCCGCCTTGGCTTTTCCCCCTCTGTTTTCTCAAACAGTGACATTACTGTAACATGCCCTCTTGGACACAAAACGGACAATATGGGCTACTTGATCGGGTCATGAAGTCTGACACTTGCTGCCGCATAGCGGAGTTGTGGGAATCTCACGAGAAGTTTGAAGACAGCGGAGTATAGTAGGAGACGAACCATTTTCCAGTGCTTGTCTGCACAACCCAGTACTTTGTTGTTGATGAGCTCGAACCGCCTGCGCTGCTGCTAGCGCATTGTGCCTGAACAGTCCCATTGTTCCCCTTGATGCTTTCCGAATACTTGCACTTCTGCCCTGCAGGTTTTGCCTGGGAGAGCGCCTGATTGATTGCGGACGCAGGAAGATGAAATCCGGAAAGCAGGTACGCTGTTACCTGGACAGAGGCAAGACTCATCATGCTGCAGTCATCCTCAAGGGGCTGATCCGAGACGTAGGAAACTGCTGCAACAGCTGAATCTGCACCTCCGCTCTTGTCAAGGATCGTTCCTGATGCAGAGGGTGATGGAGCAGTGGCTGTTCCAGAGGCCAGCGAGGTGAACTTCGCTTCGCACTGGGATACTGTCGTGATGGACGGTGAACTGAAGGCTATCGGATACGCCACCCCATTAACAACGGCTGTCGTGTTCTTTGCATATGATCCCGCTGTAGACGAGGAGGAGTGTGCATTATTCGCTGTTCCACACCCGGCAAGAGAACCTGCGGCTATTAATGCAACCAAACAACCAACTGATGCGATGATTCGTGAAACCTTCATATCTCCGTACCCCAAACCAATTTCAGTAGAACATGTCAATTCATCCAGCACATGCTACCACCAAAAGGCACCTGCACCCATTGCTATTGTCGGTTGCACTTCACCTCCCACGCATGTGGGCTGCCGTCCACCTGCAGCATCTCTCCACACTGTAGCTTCTCGTTCCGAATTTCATATCCACACTTGGCACACTGCACTATACTTTCACCCTAGAGTGCAAGCGCGTGAGAATGTGACGGCACTGTCTGGCCATTCCAGTATTTCTGGGGGACCTGGAGGGATTTCAGCAGTGTGCGGGCTTCTGTTCTTCCTCTCCCACGCAACGCAGATACAGTTCCAGCCTCAGCAAGTTTCTTCTCGCCAGCCTCAAACGACCTCGCCATCAGCTGCACTCCCTTTGCAATATCACGGGCTGCTGAACCAGGAACAAGATCCGAGAAGAGAAGCTCAAGGGACTTTGACCCACCACCTGCATCAACAAGAGTTGCAAGCGTACTTGCAAATGACTTTCCGCTACGCTGAGATGCAGCTGAAACTAGTTCCTTAAGCGTTTCCACCTGCCCCAGATACAAGTCACTCGATGCGTGCACGTCGAGAAGCCGAGGTTCACGTGAAGCCACTCCGCTTTCAGCGAGAAATCGATCCAAATAGAATTGCGTTGCAAGTTCTGTAAGTCCCTCGGAGAAGTACCTTACACCTGGAAACAGTTCCGTAAATGCATGATCTGCTTCCTTTGCATCCACTGGACCGGTGCCATGGATACTTTCATGGAGTACGACAGCAAAAACATCCTTCAGTCGCACTAGCTGTTGCACCTGCTCTGCTCGTGTCCTCACCTTTGGAAGATCCCCATTGAAGAAATCCTGGAGAAGAGCTGCATAACCTGTACTCAGCATCACAGGGCCAGTACCCTGCTCGGACTTGTAGTTGAAAAAGCCCCTGACAGATCCATGACCCCGTTCTACATCCCGTGGAATACCTGCAACTATGCCTTGGACATACGATCTTCCACCTGTCACTCGTGACATGCAACCAGGCAGAGCTTCAACGAAATTTGTGAGTGCAGGTGCCTTCCCGTCATCAATGGAGATTCCATCAACTGCGGGAAGTTCTGAGGGATTGTGATGATGAGGTGCCAGGTGAGCAATGTCCTGGAGCAGCTGTTCTCCGAGATCCTGACCCATCCGCACACCGACACTGTCTGAGCTGAGATTCACAGCCAAAAGCATGAATGAGGTGAGCTCAGATTTCAGCTTCCTCTCAATGGCTTCCGGGGTTGCATCTCTCATTCCCTTCTGTGCTGCCACCTCAGCAAGTAGACTGCTGAGCCTACTCATTCGCAAATTTGGTGGTGTGAGCAGGAAGTCCCTGCACAGCTGATCTTGAGTTTGCCCCACAGCTGGGCCAACTCCCCCAAGAAGGGCAGCGACAACTCCATACGCACTGCCGCCCCCAGTTCCCGTGTCACACAGGTCCATGCCGCGTAGAGACTCCACGCCCTTTGTACGGAGAATTTCTGGGAGAACCTGGTTAGCTGCTGTGATAGCAATCCCTACGTTAAGAAACTCGTCAAGACCGCTGCGCGAATCCTCTTGTGGCCCATATTCCTCAAATGCTGCGCTCAATGCTGCAATTAGTGCTGTACTTCCTTCAGCAAGTACTTCAACACTGGGATTTCGCGATGCAAAAAGGTCTGCTATCGGCCCGCCTACATGCTTTGCACTGACATTGACGCTCCGTGAACGAGGTT
>DAIDIX010000090.1 GCA_027451645.1 Candidatus Dormiibacterota bacterium
CTGCGTACGCTTCCTCGACTGCACTTCTGCCCTGTCCCTTGCTCGCCCCGATGATCCGGATCTCATGGGGATCTCGGCCACACTGCTGCGCTATTGCCGCAATGCGGCCCTGCACGTGCCCTATCCGATCAGCAACTTCACCCATGCACCGATTCTACGATGCAGGTCACTCCTGCCCGCGCATGGTGCTGTACCGCGAAAGAACGATATCCCGTCGTGCACAGAGTGCACGATACCGTTCATCTCCAAGGAGCTGGCGAAGTTCCCCATCTGCAGGATGGCCCTTGTCCTTCCAGGATCGGAGCACTCCTTCCATATCCTCCGGGAGCTGGTCAGGAAGCCCATGGGAGACTTCCACTGATGCATCACAGGCCATCTTCATGTCTATTGCCCAGAAGGCAGTCTGGCCATCACTGGCATCATGCTCGATGAGAATGTTCGATGGATTCCTGTCATGGTTGTTGATGACTGCATCAAGGATCTGGAGCCGGTCCCGCCACTCCAGGTATGCAGGTGTCTCAAGGGGAGGGAGGAGCCGCTCATCATGACCTGTTTCCCAGTCAAAGGCTGTCCGTGTGCTCGGAATCCATTCCTGCATCATCCACTGCCGTCCTCCCCACACTGCACGCCCAATTGCAGGAGCAGCAATGCCAAGCATCCCTGCAACAGTTGCACAGGCACATGGCACTTCAGGCCGTTCATCCTTGAGAAACAGGACCCTGCCGTCCTCTCCCTGGATGCGGCACGCTGTGTCTGTAGCATGGTAGGTGCCAACGGGCTTCCACTCGTGGGCCCGGAGCATCTGGGGAGCAAGAGCAGGAATGCCCTGCACCCCAGTACGTCGAGCATGCATGCTGCCATCAAGTTCCATGTCCCAAGCGTACGTGCTTCATCATGAGCCTGCACGTGCTGTCACAGCATTGCGGACAGCTTGAAGGAGAAACACGGCATCACTTTGCCTTTGCTGGCTCCTCACCCTCTGTGAATGCGATGCTGCCAGATACTTCAGGCACAACCTTTCGGCTCCTCCGCTTGGGAGTGCTCTGGTGAGCGAGCTCCTCAATGGTCCTCCTCAGCTGATCGACATCCTGGAATGAGCGATACACAGAGGCAAAGCGGACATAGGCTACATCGCTCAGTGGCTTGAGCCGTTCCATGACCATCTCGCCAATCTCGCGAGAGGGGATCTCGAGTCTGCCACTTGTCCTGAGCTCATTCTCGAGATCATCGATGAGAGCCTCAAGCTGGGAGGGTGCAATATTGCACTTCTTTGATGCAATGACAAGCCCCTTCAGGATCTTGCTCCGGTCAAACTCCTCACGCTGCCCCTCCTTCTTCACGATATAGAGCGGGACGTATTCTATGCGCTCGTACGTCGTAAACCGCTGGAGACATGCCTCGCACTGGCGACGACGACGGATCGTTTCTCCCGTTTCGGAGTCACGTGAATCAATCACCTTCGACTCAGGATGGGAGCAGTAAGGACATTTCATGGCAACTCAAGCGTATACACAACAGGGCAGAAGCAAAACGCTTCTGCCCTGTTGTCTCTGCATGTAGGCTATCGACGATCCCTGAGGAATGCAGGAATGTCGAGATCATCAAGATTGAAGCTGTCATCACCCTTGTCCGGAAGCGTGATCGTTGGAACACTCTTCTCGATAGTGAGTGGACGAGACTTCGACTCATAGTTGCGAGCCTGCATCACATCGAGCCCGCCATTGAAGCCCGTGGCAATGACTGTGATCTTCACTTCACCCTCACCAAGACGCTCATCAATGACTGTGCCGAAGATGATCTGTGCATCCGGATCTGCAGACTCGGAAACGAGCTGTGCTGCCTCATTCACCTCGAAGAGGGTGAGATCGGAACCTCCAGTGATGTTGAGGAGAATTCCCTTTGCTCCAGCTATGGTCGTCTCGAGAAGCGGGCTTGCAACAGCATCGCGTGCTGCATCAGCTGCACGGGTGTCACCCTGTCCAAAGCCGATTCCCATGAGAGCAGCACCCTGTCCTGACATGATGGCTTTCACATCAGCAAAGTCGAGGTTGATGAGTCCTGGGAAGACAATGAGATCGCTGATTCCCTGAACGCCCTGACGCAGCACATCATCAGCCTTCTTGAAGGCCTCCGTGATGGGAGTCTTCTTGTCAACGATCTGCATGAGACGCTCATTCGGAATGGTGATGAGCGTATCAACCCGGCCCTCAAGCCGCTTGATTCCTTCCTCAGCAGCCTTCTGGCGACGGAGGCCCTCGAAGCGGAACGGCTTTGTCACAACGCCAATCGTGAGTGCACCGCTCTCGCGTGCAACCTCAGCAACGATTGGTGCAGCACCTGTTCCTGTTCCACCACCCATTCCCGCAGTAACAAACACCATGTCTGCATCCTGGAGTGCCTTTGCGAGCTCCTCGCGGGATTCCTCTGCTGCTTCCTGTCCCCGCTCGGGATCACCACCTGCCCCAAGTCCCCGGGTAAGCTTTGATCCAATTCGGATCTTTGTCGGGGCACCCGATGATGCAAGTGCCTGGTTGTCCGTGTTCACGGCAATGAACTCGACTCCCTTGAGACGGCTCTGGACCATCCTGTTGACAGCATTCGAGCCGCCGCCACCAACTCCGACAACCTTGATTCTGGCATTCCCCTCTAGACTCTGCTCGCTGGTCATGAGCTCCTCCTCCCGCGTGTTCCGTGCGTGATCCATTCCTGTGCGGAATCCGTCATGAAGACGGTCCTTCCTCTCTGTGCTGTCCATCCTGTTGTCCACCCTACCACTGTTCCATGAAAATGACTGCTGATTTCCCTGCATTTGGCTCAGTCTCCCTTCGCTGACGATGTGAAGAGATCCCTGAACCATCTATTAAGCCGTTCACTCACCTGCGTCTGATTATGACGGGTTGTGCCTGTCACATTGAAGGACCTTTGCTGCTTCTTGCCTTTCACATGTGCAACACGGATTGACCGTGTTCCCCAACGGAGAAGTCCCACAAGGGTCGCATACTGCGGATCCCGCATCTCATGTCCAATTCCATCAACATCGAACGGAGCAGCGACCCTGCAGGGAAGATCCGTCTCCTGCTGCACAACCTCGGGGAATCCCCGGAGGAGTGCTCCTCCACCAGTGAGTACGACACCCCCTGCATAGAGGCTTGCTGGCCCTGTCTTCGTGATTGCCTGCTGGATGAGCATTGCCATTTCTCGTGCCCGGGGTCCGATGATCTCTGCTAGATACCGTGCTGGCACCTGAACTGAGGAATCGTATCCCATTGGCGTCATTGTGATCATGACATCTGCTGGTACGGTGAGCTGGAGGCAGTGACCAGCACGACGCTTCACTTCTTCAGCTGTATCGAGGTCACATCTGAGGCCGACTGCAAGGTCCCCAGTGACATGGTTGCCTCCAACAGGAATCACGGAAGACGCGATGAGGCTCCCCTTCCTGTAGATAGCAATGTCTGTCGTGCCGCCACCGATGTCCGCAACAACGACTCCACGTTCCATCTCCTCTTCCTGGATGACTGCCTCAGCTGAGGCAATCCCCTGAAGGGCAACGTCCTCGACCTCAAGGCCTGCTGCATGGGCAACCTTGATGACATTGTTGAGTGCTGTATTCGAGCCCATGATGATGTGCGCATCGACCTCGAGTCTCGAGCCCGACATGCCCACAGCATCCTTCACTCCTTCCTGCCCATCCACAGTAAACTGCTGGGGAAGAACATGGATGACCCGCTGATCTGACGGGACACTGATTGCCCGTGCTGCTTCAAGAACCCGTGCAACATCAGTGTCACGCACCTCCCTGCGGGCACCTGCAACAGCGACGACTCCACGGCTGTTCGCTGATGTGATTCGTCCACCAGAGAATCCGACCACGACAGCATCGATGGGTACCCCTGCAACCTGTTCTGCTGCATCGACAGCCTCAGCTACTGCTTCAGCTGCAAGATCGATATCCACGACTGCACCCTTGCGGATGCCACGTGTTGGTACCTCCCCGAGTCCGAGGATATGGAGGTCCTCACCATCGTATTCAGCGATGGCACAACACACTTTGGTTGTTCCGAGATCTAATGCGCAGACAGTATTAAGACGAGACACTCTAGCTCTGCAGTATACCGTTCAGGATTCCAGCCGAAAAGAGGGGAGTTTCCCACTCCACCCCATTCTGACAGGTCACAGGGGCCTTCGTGGGCAATTCCGCGAATTTGGCAGGAATGCTCAATTTGCTCCGATTGCCACGACGATCTTCCCGTGCTGCTCTCCCTTGCCAAGACGCTCGAATCCGCTCCGGATGTCGTCCAGGGCTACCACGGAGTCTATCCGTGGAGTAAATCCCCCATGTGCAACAAGCTGCACAAGACGTGCGAGATCCCGGGACTTTCCACCAGTCGAGCCCTGAATTGCCAGCTGGAACCAGAACACCCGATTGAGCCGTGATGGTGGATTGCCCCCAGTAGTTGCACCGGAAACGACCACCATGCCTCCAGGACGGACAGATCGAAGGGAGAACTCCCAGGTCGCCTCACCGACCGTCTCGATGACCACATCGACCCCTCCACTGCATCCCACGCTCTCAAGAGCTTCGGGGAGCTCTCCCTTCGCTGCTGGAGCAGCTGCATCTGCACCAAGCTCGAGAGCAAATGCACGCCCCTCCGCAGTTCGCGATGTGGCTATGACTGTTGCCCCTGCCCGCTTCGCAAGGAGAATTGCTGCACTTGCAACACCACCCGTTGCACCCTGCACGAGGACAGACATGCCGGGGTGGACAGAAGCCTTCTCGAAGAGCATCTGATATGCAGTGAGATACGCAGTGGGAAGACATGCTGCCATGTCATCGGATACCGAATCTGGGAGAGCGATGAGTGCGGATGTTGGCACATTGAGCAGCTCAGCGAATGCACCCTGGTGGGGCTGCTCACTGAGCATGCCAACGAGCTTGCAGTACTCTGGTGTGCCAAACCTGCAGGCATCGCATGTTCCGCATGACCTGCCACTGTAGACAATGACCCGGGTGCCCACAGGATACGGTGCAACTGCACCTTCGCCGTATCCCTCAATGATTCCAACAGCATCGCAGCCGAGGATCTGCGGGGGGACGATTGGCTGCGATGAGACTCCCCTCAGTGTCCAGATGTCATGATGGTTGAGTGATGACCGTGTGACACGGATACGGCTCATGCCTGGGGCAGGTTCTGGGTCAGGGAGCTCTCCAACAGCAAGATTGTCGAGCCACTCTTCAGCATCAAGCGAGGTGACATAGCAGGCTTTCATCACCTCGACAGTACCAGAAAGAACACTGATGACCTCACTCACCTCACCTGTATATCCACGAATCGGTCTCGAGATTGCACCAGAGTCTGGAGCAGCACTTCTCCAGCTCCCGTACGCGCCCTCAGGCATAGGATATTTTGCACTCCGACACCGTCCCTCTTCCCGCTTTTCCCTCCATGACCTCCTCCTGCTCCACCAGCAGCTCACACTGCATCTGGAGCTTCCCGTCCTTCTCCATCTCCCCTTCCAGCGACTGGTACTCCTCTCATCCACTGACCGGGCAGACTACCTCGCCCGCCTGGGAGAAGCTGCTCCAGGGGAGATACTCGCAGTCCACGGAGATTCACGACCAGGTCCCAGGATTCCGATCGAGGAGATGTGCAGGATCCTGACAGATCTCAGGGACCGCCTTCCCGAATCCCGCATTCTTGTTGCAGGACATCCATCGGCACTCCTCGATAGCCAGTCCCGCCACCACGAGGAAGAACGTCTCCGTGCGAAGTATTCGTGCAGTATTGATGGGATCCTGACCCAGATGCTCTCCACTGCACGTGAATTCCAGTCCTATGCGGAGTTCGCTGCGGAAATAGCGCAGGCACTCCCCGTCTTCCCCGGCATTCCCCTTTCACCCAGTCCTGATACTGCTGAACGCTTTCACCTGAGTCTCCCACCCAGTGCGCATCGAGACAGCCGGGACTGGACATGTGCACTTGCAGAGAGCATTCTCGAGCTCCATCCCGAAGGACTCCACTTCTTCGGCACACACGGTGCTGCATCCGACATCCGCCTCCTCACGACATACGTTCTTCCACGAATCCAGGATGAAAACCGTGACATTGTGCAATCATTGAACGCAGATGACACTTGAACATACTCCGAAGCGGATCGTCATAGTCGGTGCCCGCGGACTCCTCGGACAGGCTGTCGCAACAGCACTCCGAGCACGTGGCGATATTGTCATTGCCACAAGCCGCACAGCTGCTGAACTTCCGAACAGTGACCAGACCATAGTATGGAATCCCCATGAGGAGTCCTTTCCTCCTGACCTACTCCCGGATATCGATACGATCTGCAACTTCGCAGGTGAACCGCTTGCACCAAAGCGGTGGACTGTCGACCAGAAGCGCAAGATCCGTGCCAGCCGCATCCTCACGACGCACAAGATCACTGATGCACTCCGTGCAGGCTCACACCACCCAGTGCTCGTCAATGCAAGCGCCATCGGCTACTATCCCGTGACGGATGCAGTCGTTGACACTGACAGTCCTGCAGGAACCGATTTTCTTGCCGATGTGTGTGTGGAATGGGAACGCACTGCACGCGCTGCAGAGTCATATGGCTCACGTGTTGTCGTGCTCCGCACCGGAATTGTCCTGGATCGTGAGGCGGGAGTATTTCCCCTCATGATGCTGCCCATCAAGCTTGGTGTTGGGGGAAGGCTTGGTTCAGGGAAGCAGTGGGTGTCCTGGATCCACATTGATGATGCAGTTGGACTCATTCTCTATGCAATTGATACACAGTCCCTCAGTGGGCCACTCAACCTTGTGGCACCCGAGCCGAAGCAGCAGGAAGAGTTCACAAGAGCTGCAGCACACATCCTGCACCGCCCATCATTCTTCCCCACTCCATCAGTTTTCATCACAACTGTGCTGGGAGAAACCTCAACCCTGCTGCTCGACAGCCACAGGATCGCAGCTCCCAAAGGCATCCGCTACCGCTTCCGCTTCCCTACCCTTGAAGGTGCCCTCACAGATCTTCTTGCACCGGGCCACCGGGAGGATGTGGCCTCGTAGTGGACACTCAGGTCGATCCTGAGGCAGCAGGACGTCGTCCCGGGTGCTTCCAGAGAGTCCTGGACCGTCTTGCCGGTTGGAGGTACCCGGTTCTTCAAGAAGTCCACCTTCATCGCTGATTCGATTTTCAAGACACTCGCACCAAAGTCGCTGAGTGTGCACGTCACCATTGGTCCGGCGAGTCCCGGACCGG
>DAIDIX010000091.1 GCA_027451645.1 Candidatus Dormiibacterota bacterium
GATACATCACGGACAACTGCCATTGTCGTTGCAACTCCGGAAGAGATGCCCATTCAGGAGGCAAGGCAGTTCAAGGATGCTGTCCATGCATTTCCCATCGATGTGGCTGGCTATGTCATGAACAAGGTGCTCCCAGACGGGGATGGAAATCGTGACGAGGTTCTCCGGAGCTGCATGGAGACTCCTGCACTCGTCACTGCTCTTGCACGCTCGCTCGACTGGAATCCCGAGGACCTCAGTGCAACTGTTGCGCTCTACAGTGCAATGGCGAGGACACAGGAGGAGTTTGTTGCTCTTGCACGGGAGGAGATTGGAGGACCATCCTGGTCACTTCCCCTGCTCGGAACACGGGGTGGCGGGAGAACTGCACGTGCCATAGCAAGGATATTTGCAGATGAAGTTGCGCGTGCGAGGGAGGCACGGAAGGCATGAGCGACGGGAGGACACTCCTTGATGAACTCGCAAAGCGCGAAGTGATCATCTGCGGAGGAGCTGGAGGAGTTGGCAAGACGACCTCAAGTGCTGCACTGGGTCTTGCACTTGCCCACCGGTACGGGAAGAAGGTGCTGGTCCTCACCGTGGATCCTGCAAAGAGGCTTGCTTCTGCTCTTGGCCTTGCAGAACTCGGATCCCACCCGACATGCATTGACAGTCTCGTCATTCCACATCTCAGTGAACCGCTTCGCGGATCGCTCTTTGCAGCAATGCTCAATGTGAAGGATGCCTGGGATCAGGCAGTGCAGCGGTATGCTGACTCCCCCCAGACAGTCCGTCGTCTCATTGCCAATCCGTATTACCAGAGCATGATTGAAACGTTTGTTGGCTCGCAGGAGTATGCAGCACTCGAAACTCTCTTCCAGCTCCATGCCTCGGGCGAGTTCGACTGCATTATCGTGGACACTCCCCCCTCGAAGAATGCACTCGACATCATCGAGGCGCCACGCCACTACAGCGACTTTGCTGGAGTTCGGCTCATCTCTCTGCTCACTTCTCCAGCCCGTGTGGGCTGGAAGGCATTCTCGTTTGCAGCAGCACCTGTATCGAAGATGGCATCCCGGCTTCTTGGAAGCACTTCCCTTGCAGAACTCATCGATTTTGTTGAGGGGTTCCAGAGCATGAATGGTGGCATCCAGAAACGTGCCCGGAGCCTCTACGCACTTCTCCAGAGCACCCGCTGTGCATTCATTGTCGTGACGACACTGGAGGATGTGCAGTTTGGGGAGGCGGAGATGTTCACCTATCGGCTCAGGGAGCTCGGCATGCATCTGCGTGGTGTCATCATCAACAAGTGTCTTCCAGAGTTTCTCGGAGCAGAGGATATGGACAATGTCGTGATGCATGCACGAAGTCCTGAAGATGTGTTTGCTGGCATGCCAGCCAGCACCCGGGAGATATGCTCACTCGATGCTGTGGAAAACGTTTCCGAGATGGTACAGCTCCTCCATGACCGGGCAGTTCTCGAGCGGAAGCTGAGAAGCACGGTCTCCCACCTGGGACGGGCTGCAGTTGTGAATGTGCCCCTCCTCCCACGGGATCTTTCGAACATTGAGGGTGTAGTGGAGATTGCGAAACGCATCAGTCCGCAGACAGAACTCCGGGATGGCTGATTTCAGCTGAGGACGTGTGTGATGCATGCAGTCCGCTGTGAATGGGAGGTTCGAGCCGGATGACATGGATTGCCTGTCCTCCCACTTCCTCAAGAAGGGGCAGGAGCGAGTCGGAAGCTGCAGTGAGAAGAATCTGGTGGGTTGATGACAGGCGGATGAGGAAGTCTGCATAGGCACGTGTGCGTACAGGATCTGCAGTGAGGAGCGGCTCATCCAGGAGGATGGGGAGGGTCTCACGGCGGGTGCCGAGAACAGTGGCAAGTGCGATGCGGAGCAGCAGGGTGATCTGGTCACGTGTCCCATGGGATACGAGGTCGAGAGTAATGAACTCCGGAGACTCGGGCCCAAGTACTCGGAGAGTAAATGTCTCAGGATCGATGCTGCAGTCACGATATCTTCCGCCTGTGAGTTCGGGGAGGCTCGAGGCAAGTGCGGATCTCAGTCGGTCTGCCACATCATGATGAACATCGCTGCTGAGTTGTCGCAGTGTGTCCATGGCATGAGCCAGTGCAGACTTGTCAAGAAGGATGGCATCACGCTCAGCACATGCTTCTGCAAGGTCATCGCGAATATCGGCAATGGACATGCTGTGACGATTCCGCTCCTGCAGGACGGTTTCACGTTCATGCGCGTTCCGTGCAAGTGCATCGCTCCGCTCCCTGGCCCTCCGCACTTCTTCCTCAAGTGCTGGGAGATCCTCGAATGATGACGGTTCCGCATCAGCAGGGGTGACATGATGTGTTGCACGCTCCTGCTCAAGATATGCGATCCGCTGCTCGAGTGCAGCAGGAGACTGGGGAATGACTGCTCTCCGCTGGCGGAGGTGCTGGAGTGTCCGGATCTCGTCGAGTGCAGCATCCTTCGCTGCACAGCAGCGCTCGTACTCCGCAAGCAGTGTCTCAAGTGACCCGGACTGACCTGGAAGGAAGGAGAGCAGCCTGTCCCGGAGCTGTTCCTCATGACGCGTGCTCCTGTCCTTTGCCTGCAGCCAGTCGTGTTCGATATCGAGGAGCAGCCGCTCCTGCTCTGCAAGTGCTGCATCATTCGCAGTGAGTGTCACACGCCGTTCCGCATGGGTTTGCCGCTCATCGATCGTGCCAAGAAGCAGCTTCACCACGGCAAGCACCTGCTTGGGCTCATGGACAGTTGGTGCAGGACGGTTCGAGTCATCGAAGGCGATGTCCAGATCATCCATGAGATCACATACCTGTCCATGGAGTGTTCCGATACGGGTAGCGAGATCATCGATGCGGCTGCGGTATTCCGCGACCTCGCTTCTCGTTTCCGCCAGCTCCTCTCTGAGCCTGAGGAGGGTACGGAGGTTCTGCATGAGCTCCTCCCTGTCAAGAGAGCTTCCCTGGAGAGGGGAGACTGTGGACTGCGCCTTGTGGGCACGCATGCCAGCAAGCAGTCGTGTGAGGAGAAGGGCGACAAGGAGTCCAGCAAGGAGTCCAGCACCACCAGGAATGAGGAGTTCGTGCAGATGGCGAAGTGTGGCAGCGAGGATGCCTGTGCCTGTGCCGACTGCAGCTCCGAAAAGTGCAATGAGGAGTCGTGCAGTTCCTCCCAGTACGGGGAGCGGCTTGGCAGGTTCCTCGAGAATGGAATGAACTTCTTCAGTGGCAAGCGAGTCGTATCCCGTTTCTGTACAGGTCTTCTCCAGTGCATGGATCTTGCCCTGGAGCCGGATGAGGCGTGCATCATCAGCAAGTGCTGCCTCACCCTCGAGGCGGGAACACTCATCCCGGAATCCTGCAATGCGTGCATCCTGCTCAGGCGAGATGCTGAGTTCAGGGAGGAGGTGGTGGAGACCACGTGCCAGGGAGGAACGCTTCTCACGAACGGGTTCGAGCTCCACCTTGGCACGACTCCACCGCTCGCCTGCTGCATCCCGTGTTGCACGGAGTCGGTCACATTCAGCCTGCATGTTCGCGATGGTTGACCGTGAGGAATCGTTGAACTGGAGAGCTGCTTCACGCTCAGGCTCATGGGCCATGAGCCTTGCCTCTTCCCGCTCGATGATATGGAGTTCATCAAGGTGATGCTGACTGAGAGCGATCGAGGTTATTATCCACTGGTGCTGGGAGCGCTCATACTCCTCCCGTGCCACTGCAGCCTCATGGTGAAGAAGGGAGAGCTGGTCTACGTCCTGGACCGTTGTTGAGTGGAAGTTCTCAGCGTCTTCAAGCGCAGCTGTGAGCTCTTCAATTCTGCCCAGAACACTTCCGAGTGGACTGGAAGATCTTCTTGGAGTACCGAGTGATGCATCTGCCTCTGCAAGCCGGTCAAGCGCATCACGGGCTGTCATGGAGATGCTGCCATCAACAAGGCGCTCAATCGTTGTCCTGAGGAGATCCACGTGGTTCTGCACTCCCTCTGGGGATGCAAGGAGAAGTCCATCCTCGCCAAGCCACGCTGTTGCTGCAAAGACATCCTCATCGATGCCAAGGTGGTGATATCCGGGAACGATCCGCTTGCCCACATGCATTGTGTGTGTGATGTCGCCTCCACCGATCTCGAGCACCTGTGCTGAGCTGGTCCGGTGTGTGAGCTTTCTCGCTACGCGGTAGCGTCGGTCACTGTCGAGACAGTACGTGAGCGAGAGTCCGTACTGCGGAGCATCCCAGGGGGACCACCTGCTCCACGGACTCAGCCGTGCAGCTTTCCCGGGACGGCCGGACTCGATACCATACAGCGCTGCGCGGATGGCACGCTGGAGGGTGGATTTTCCCGACTCGTTAGGACCGATGATGCAGGTGAGTCCCGGTGCGAAGGTGAACGACACATCGTGGAGCCTGCCGAAGCCATCAATCTCAATCTGCTCAAATTTCACGGTGCAGAACCTCTGTACCCTGAAGTGCATTGAGACCATACTTCAATGACCGCTCAAGCATCTCCCGTTCAGGATCTTCCATATCCCTTGATTCAATGTCGCTTCGTACTGCAGCAACAAACCGGCCACGAACTGTGTGTTCCGCCATGAGTGCATCGAGGTCGAGTGCAGGCTGAGTCCGTGTGCGGAGGGTAAGAGAGGCGAGGGGTACTTCATGGAGCACTGCCTGCTGCAGCACATCAGTATCGAGAGCCATGTAGGAAGGAAGTGTTCCAATGAGGTCTGCCTGGAGAATCGTCCGCTTCGGATCGCGGAAACCAAGGGCCTCACGAATTCCTGCGAGGACAGCAGTGGCAAGCGAGGCAAGCGAGTTTGAGGACGTGACATCGACAGTGCATTCGAGTGCATGCCACTTCTGGAGGGGCACGAGCTCGCATGAGAATTCTCCCGAGTCTGCAACTGTCACGATAACGGGACCATGGTCTCCTGTTTCATCGACAGCAAGCGGTTCAGGAGTACCTGGATAGAGGAGTCCCGTTGCAGCATCGAGCCTGAAGCTGTGGTAGTGTCCCGAGAGGGCACCAGCAAAACCCTTTCGCCGGATGTCCACTGCTGTGAAGGGGCCATGCTTGCTCTTTCCCTCGATTCCTGCGAGCCAGGCACGTTCAGCACCGTGAAAGAGTGCGAGATGCACATCGTGTGAGGGTTCGAGAGGTGGACCAGCCAGAGGGTTTCCTTCCCACATGTGATCCGGGTGTGCAAGTCCCCATATCACAAGCGAGTCCGTAAGCCGGATCGGAAGAAGCTCAGGAGCAGTGAATATGTGGACATTCGATGGCCAGTCCATCGTCATGTACAGGGAACCGTTGATGTACGGATCGTGATTTCCCGGAGCAATGAGAACGCGCATCGGTGCAAGGGAACCAAGAAGGCTCGTGAGAAACTGGCCAGTCTCTACTGTTGCATTGTCATCATCGAAGAGGTCGCCGCCAATTGTGAGTGCATCGCAGTTCCGCGACTGGGCAAGAGCACAGATTGCCTGAAGTGCATCGCGGAGCTCTGCACGGCGCAGTCGGGAAGCAGTGCTCGAGGAGCCATGGCGTGAGAAGGATCGCTCGAGATGGAGATCCGAGAAATGGCAGATGGTGTAGGTCATGGGGTACAGCTGTGGTTGCGAAAGTGGATACCTTCGTAGTGTCGCACACTCGCTTTCCCCATTCCAATGGGGCTACTTCTTCCTGGTCCGGGACGATTTCCTGGTGTCCAGGGCTGCAGTAGCCTTGGATAGTGGCATCCCGTAGCGGGCCATGCGGCCCGCAAGGAGCTGGTCGATGGGCAGGGATGACAGATGGGCGAGTGTCCGAAGCAGTGTCCCTTTCATGGCAGCAAGAGACACTGCTGGGTTCACGTGGATTCCCTGGGAAACCTCAGGAATGAGCTCATCGACAATGCCAAACTCGTGAGCAGTTGTCACAAGAGGCTTCATTGCAAGTGCAGCACGTGCTTTCTGCGATGCATCACGGTAGAGGATTGCTGCACAGGTTTCTGGAGGTGCAACAGTGTACATCGCGCGTTCGAAGGCAAGAACCCGGTCTGCAACGCCAAGTGCAAGTGCACCACCTGAGCCTCCTTCACTCAGCACTATGCTCACTGTGGGAACAGTGAGCTCAAGCATGGTGATGAGCGAGGAGGAGATTGCCCATGCCTGTCCCCGTTCCTCTGCTCCAATTCCTGCATGGGCTGCTGGCGTGTCAATGAGGCAGACTACGGGAAGCTGGAACTTCTCTGCAAGACGCATGAGCCGCTGTGCCTTCCGGTACCCCTCGGGATGCGGCATGCCGAAGTTGTGGCGGACACGGGTCATTGCATCGGTGCCCTTCTCCTGTCCAATCACCATCATCCAGGCATCGTTGCAGCGTGCAATGCCACCAATGACTGCCTGGTCATCACTGAACAGCCGGTCTCCATGGAACTCGGTCCAGTCCGTGAATACGGAATGGATGACCTGGAGGGCCCGTGGACGTTCAGGATGGCGGGCAAGAGTCACTGCCTCGAAGGCAGCAGCCTCGGCATCGGGAAGTGGTGTATCAGCCACGGTTCATGACCTCATGGTGGGTGAGTGCAGCAAGTGTGGTGGCAAGCGTCTTCTGGAGCACTGCACGTGCAACGACAGCATCAAGCATGCCGTGAGCGAGAAGGAATTCCGCTGTCTGGAAACCGTGTGGGAGCTTGTCGTACGTTGCCTGCTCAATGACACGTCCACCAGCGAATCCGATACGGGCATGGGGCTCAGCAATGATGACATCACCCTGTGTTGCAAACGATGCTGTGACTCCGCCAAAGCAGGGATCTGTGAGGACAGTGATGTACGGCAGTCCCTCGTGGCCAAGAGCCACAACACCAGCACTGCAACGTGCCATCTGGGAGAGGGAGACGATGCCTTCCTGCATGCGGGCTCCACCGGAGGTACAGACAGCAATGAGCGACCTGTGCTCGTCCCGTGCAATAGTGCATGCCCTCAGGAAGCTGTCGCCAGCAGACTGGCCAAGTGAACCACCGAAGAATGAGAACTCCATTGCAGCAATGACCACTGGACTGCCCCCGACAGTCCCTGTGCCAACAGCAAATGCATCGGAAAGGCCAGTCGACTTCCTTGTCTTGAGGACACGCTCCCTGTAGGGGATGCCATCATCGAATTCGAGCGGGTCGACAATGGGAAAGTCAAGCTCCACTCTCGTGAGCG
The DNA here is from genome assembly GCA_027451645.1 of Candidatus Dormiibacterota bacterium. Taxonomy (GTDB): domain Bacteria; phylum Chloroflexota; class Dormibacteria; order Aeolococcales; family Aeolococcaceae; genus JAJZLL01. The sequence goes on from DAIDIX010000091.1 coordinate 7,184, forward strand.
ATCCAGCATCAGTTATCTGCTGGAGCCGTTCC
>DAIDIX010000092.1:0-1986 GCA_027451645.1 Candidatus Dormiibacterota bacterium
CTGCATGCTCCAGGAGATCTGCGAACTTCTCTGCAGCATCATGCATGAGAGGAGAGTGGAATGCACCACTCACCGTAAGCGGTACAACACGGCGGGCTCCTGCAGCGAAAAGAAGGGGAGCCACCTCTTCGAGTGCAGCCTTTGCACCGCTGATGACCACCTGTCCAGGAGCATTCCGCCCTGCAACAGCAAGGGGACCTGAGGATGCAGGAATCTCCTGAATTGTCCGCTCGACAGCATCCGCATCAAGTCCAAGGACAGAAGCCATTCCACCATCCCGCATTGCACCCATTGCCTTCCCACGCTCCATCACAAGCCGAAGGCCGTCCTCAGGTGCGATCACTCCCGCTGCAGCACATGCTGCATACTCGCCAACACTGTGACCAGCAACGCCAACAACAGACCATGTTGGAGGAAGAGCATCCACTACTCCAAGCCCAATGGCTGTCTCGACTGCATAGAGAGCAGGCTGTGCATGCACAGTCTCGGTGAGAGTCTCGAGTGTTCCTCCCATGATGGACGGGAGCAGCAGTCCCTCCTCCTCAGCAACTGTGCAGAGACGGGAAAAGCGACCATCATCCATCAGTCGCTCATGCATGCCCGTCCGCTGGCTTCCCTGCCCCGGGAAACACAGCGCGACACGCACAGTCATCGTGATCCCCCTCTGCTGCAGCGCATGCTGGGAACGGATGACATCGCTACTCAGTGACCACCACTTCCCTGCCGTCGTACGAACCGCAGTTGGGGCACACATTGTGCGGCAGCCGCATATGTCGGCACTGCGGGCAAGGAACGAGGTTCGGAGCACTGAGAGCATGATGGGAACGGCGCATGTCGCGGCGTCGGCTGGTTATACGCTGTTTTGGAAGTGGCATTCGTTATTCCCTCATCATGAAACGCTGGCTGCGCGCATGCCTGCACGCAAAGCTCACTTGCATTCAAGTATACCGGATCACGCGTTCCGCGTTTCGGCTACTCTTCCTCCCGCTCAGCATGGCGGCTTCTGCCCTTCTTCTGGGGCCGTCCTGTGGGTAGCGTCTCGAGTCCCCGTCTCACTGTGGAAAGGGTCTTTGCCAGCTGCTCCTCAAGAGTTCCCATGACTGATGATGCATAGCGGTCTGCCTCATCGCAAATGGTCCGTGCACGATCTTCTGCCTCAGCAACCGTGATTGCTGCCCGATTCTTCGCCTCAAGCAGGATGGAGTGCTCGTTTACGAGCTCCTCAGCCCGTTCCTTTGCCCGCTCCAGCACAGACGATGCCTCTTCCTTTGCACGGGAGAGATGATGGTCACTCTCCTGGTGTGCTGCAGTGACAATCCGTTCCCTGTCCTCAAGAATGCCCTTGGCTTTCACAATCTCATCTGGAAGCGTGCCGCGCAGCCTGTCCACAAGCTCGAGCACATCCTCCTCGTTCACGATGACATTTGCAGAAAAGGGCACCTTTCTTCCATTAGAGAGGAGATACTCGAGTTCATCGAAGACCTCGACAAAGGACAGTTCAACCTCTTCGACTTCTTCAGCCATGTGGCTTCTCCTTCATGCGGCGGAAGTCCGCAAATTTCGCTTCCATTGCCCGAGCACACGGGTGGGGAATGAGGGTATCGACATTGCCACCGTTACGACAGATCTCCCTGATAATGCTCGAGGATACGAAGACGTTCGCAAACGATGTCATGAAAAACATTGTATGGACTGTGGGGTCAAGCCTGCGATTCATGAGGGCAATCTGGAATTCGCTCTCAAAGTCACTGACAACCCGGAGGCCACGCACAATTGCAGTTGCACCGATCTCCTTCGCATACGAGACTGTGAGACCGGAGAAGGTCACGACATCAACAGTGTCCCTGCAGGAGTCCGGAAGACTTTCCCGGATGAGGTCCATCCGTTCCTCGACAGTGAAGAGTGGCACCTTCGTCGAGTTTTCCGCAACAGCAAGGACGGGGAGAAGGAGTTCGATCATTTCGAGACCGTCGTCCCCGGCAGCCT
>DAIDIX010000092.1:1996-7207 GCA_027451645.1 Candidatus Dormiibacterota bacterium
GAGCGTTCGAGAATGTCGAGATGCCCATTTGTGAGTGGATCAAAACTCCCCGGGTACAGCGCGATCCGCTCGCGGCTCATTCCTTCTCCCTGTCCTGACGCAGTATGGATAGTACAGTCTGACCAAAGTCTACACGCCTTGCCTCAGCATAGGAACTCCCAAGAAGATTGATGTCCTCCCGACGTTCATGCTCAATGACAAGGGTAGGCACTGCAATCTCCTCCAGCACATCAGCAATCTGCCTGAGTGGGACTGTTCCGTATGGAGGATCGATGAATGCGATGCCGATGCCCCTGAGCTCACTTCCGTACGTACGGAGAGCATGGAGCACATCCCCCCGGATGATCCTGCATTTCGTCTCTGCTTCAAAGCTTCGCATTGACTCTGCGATGGCAGCAAGGCATTTCGGATTCCGCTCGATGAACGTCACATGCGTTGCACCGCGGGAGAGTGCCTCAAATCCGAGCACACCACTTCCTGCATAGCAGTCAAGAACTCCATTGCCTCGCATTTCCTCTCGAAGAATGCCAAAGAGTGACTGTCTGACCCTGGCGAGCGTGGGTCGCACAGCAGCTGTTACAGGTACACGGACACCCCTGCCGTTCCACTCGCCTCCCGTAATGCGGATAGTAGTCATCGTTCCTAATCCAGGTCGAGGATGTACTGGTATGCCCGCATCGCCTCATGAAGAGGCCCATGCGCAACGAGTTCCGGATCCTCATCGAGCCATTTTCCAGCAGCCTGCTGGGCCTCATGAAGGAGAGCTGCATCAAGAAGGTCCGCAATGCGGAACATCGAGTCTCCATGCTGGCGAAGACCTCCAATCTCCCCATGTCCCCGAAGCCTGAGATCCTGCTCTGCCAGAAGAAATCCGCTCTCTGTCGATGCAACTGCCTGCAGGCGCTGTGTTGCAAGCTCGTCTGCACTCTCCTGGATGAGATAGCAGTATGAGGTGGCAGTCCCCCGCCCCACCCTGCCACGGAACTGATGAAGCTGGGCAAGGCCAAACCGGTCTGCACTCTCGATGATCATGACTGTCGCATTCGGCACATCAACTCCAACCTCGACAACACTTGTTGTCACAAGCACATCTAGCTGATGTTCACGGAACTGCTCCATCACCTCGTCCTTCTCCCTTCCTGAAAGCCTTCCATGGAGTATGCCAAGGCGATAGTCTGCAAATGGTCCCTTCGAAAGACGGTCCATCTCCGTTGTGACACTCATGACTCCATCGAGATCCTCCGACTCCTCAATGATGGGACAGATGACAAATGCCTGATGGCCAAGAGCGAGCTGTTCACGGGCAGCAGGAAATGCAGCATCATGCATGCTGCCACGGATGACCTCAGTGACAACCTTGCCCCGCTTGGCTGGGCGTTCAGTGAGGACGGAAAGGTCGAGATCCCCGTACTTTGTCAGTGCAAGGGAGCGGGGAATGGGAGTTGCAGTCATGGCAAGGAAGTTCGGTGGCAGCACTCCCTTCTGGCGGAGGCTCTGCCGCTGCTCAACACCAAACCGGTGCTGCTCATCGATGATGACAAGCCCAAGCGTTGACGGCTGTATGCGCTCCTCAAGGAGTGCATGGGTTCCGACAATGATGGTGGGGATGCCCGTTGCGACAAACTCGGCTACCTCACGTTTTGCAGCATCTGTCATGCTTCCCACGAGAAGCCGTACAGGAATGTCCTCATCAGCAAGGAGCGTGGTGAGCGTTGCATGGTGCTGCCGTGCAAGAAGCTCTGTCGGTGCCATGAATGCCACCTGATGGCCAGCATGACAGGTCATGCTGGCTGCCAGCATCGCAACAACTGTCTTTCCACTTCCAACATCGCCCTGGAGAAGCCTGTTCATTGCATGGCTTTTCTCCAGATCCTGGAAGATTTCGTGTGTGACGATTCGCTGTCCATCCGTAAGATGGAACGGAAGTTTCGCTACCCGCTCCCGTGCATATTCCACATCGTACGGAATGACAATCGACGATTCGGCAAGACGCCGTCTCCTGGCCTGTTCAACAACAAGGCCGATACAGAAAAGCTCCTCGAAGGCAAGCCTCCTCCGGGCTTCCTCGATCTCGCTGAACGACTCGGGGAAATGCACCCTCCGGAGTGCCTCTTGAAGATCAAGAAGTGCGCATTCTGCGCGGATGGTCGGGGGAAGCACATCGGGGAGCTCTGCAATCCAGGATCGCAGCTGCCCAATCTTAGTCCTGAGAAATTTCGAGGTGATTCCTTCCGTTTCCGGATAGATGGGAGTAATGCGGCCAACGTGCTGCTGCATCGCGGATTCATGCTCAAACTGGGGATTCCGGAAGACTGGTCTTCCCTTTCCCCGTTCGACCTTTCCGCTCACAACATAGGTTTCACCAGAGCGCAGCTGCCGTTCAAGGTACCGCTGATTGAACCAGACTGCCTCAGCATCACCTGTAGCATCCTCAAGCTCTGCAACTGTGAGAACCATCCTCCGCCTGGGACTCTCCCGTGTTGCAACAGATCGGATCTGGACTGACACCGTATTCAGTGAGCCGTACGTGACTGATGCAAGCGTAGTGCGTTCCCTTGTGTCCTCATACCTACGGGGCAGGTACAGGAGGAGATCCCGAACCGTTGCAAGTCCAAGCCGCTGGAGGCGCAGCGCTGTCTCACGACCAATGCCCGGAATATGCAAAAGATCAAGTGCAAGCATGTCTGCTCCACGCATACGCGTGTCACTTCCCGACATCCGGTCTTCACGAACGCTCATGTATGATCCCTGCATGAAATGAACTCTCTATCGACCATACCCAATTTCCACGGCCAGTGCAGCAGATGACAGTGACCGCATGCTACTGCTACAGTGAATCGGGATTCGAAGGAGAGGGCATCATGTTCCATACAGCAGTTACCTATCTTGGACTTCTCAGTGTTGGAGTGGCTGGCATCACCACTGTGGGACGCTCAATTCCCCAGTCTGTCAGGATGTTCCGCATGAAAACAGATGCTGGAGTATCGCAGCTCACCTGGGGCATAGCCATTGCTTCTGGAGCGAGCTGGGTCATCTGGGGAGCTGTCCATGCAAATCTACCGGAGATCCTCGTCAATGGCATTGCGCTCATCGCCCTTGGCGTGAGCATTGCAGCATTCATGCGAGCTGGTGCAAATCCTTCGGCACTCATACTTGTCAATGTCATTGGAGTGGCATTCGATCTTGTTCTCAACCACCTGTCACCAGGTCTGTATTCGACATGGACAGTCCTCCTCACCATTGCCTTCTTCTACCCCCAGGCATGGGAAGTGCTCACCCGGACTGATCTTGCAGGTGTGTCAGTAGACAGCTGGTACGTATCGACCCTCATGACCACATGCTGGTTCATCTACGGTCTCACGATTGGAAGCCTTCCCATTGCAGCTCCATCCGTTCTCTCATATCCTGCAATCGCAGTCATCCTGTACCGCCTCCACCGCTTCCAGCAGACCAGAATTGCTGCAGCCTGACTGGGGACCAGCCATCAGTCCACGGTGCAGATGCGCCCGCACATCACGACTTCGACACTGTCTCAATCTGCTGCACTGCGAATGGAGCACTCGTGAATGTCTGGGTTCCACGGACTACATTCATCTGTGGAGTGGAAAGCGCTGGATCCGCTGCCCATCCCGCACCTGAGGCAGCAAGGGTAAACGTGGAGGTCGTGCAGGCATTTGGCCCCTGAACGGTGGTTGTCGTCACGAGCTGTCCCTGTGCATTCGTTGTAGTGGTCTGAATGGTCACTGTGTATGTGCAGGACTGGTAGATGTATCGCCATGATTCAATCTGGATGATGGAGCCACCTGCAGTCTTCGGATACACATGCTGGTAGCCGTAGTAGTGGTATGGGGCGCCAGCTATTCCAGTACCTGCTGGAGGCGTTGTTGCAATGGGTCCGGGTGAACCAGATGCTGGTTTTGTGAATGATGCAGGAGGTGTGGTCCAGTCCACTGGTCCAGCCCACGTATTGATAACTGCCTTAATGAGTCCTGTTGCAAGACTCCCGTAGCTGCAGATGGTTGTGCCTCCATTTGGTGTGAGCGTACCGCCAGGGCACCCAGTGAAGCCGATGTTCGGACTGTATGCCTTCGCATCAAATGGTGTGAGCACAAGCATGTACTTGTTGGGAGTTACGACTGATCCGCTCCCAAGTGTCGTGTTCGAGCCAGTGTTGAATGCGTATGACTGGACTGTAGGCGGCTGTCCTCCCCAGTTCGCGCACCCCCACGTATACCAGTTGGCTGACGGATTCTCGGGATTGCCTGGGACAGGACCACCCGGATACACAAGCTGATGCGTTGCATCATTGAAGATGAAATCCGTCTTCGGATTGAGCTGAGCAAAGCTCTGTGGCTCAGGAACGCTATCCGGGGCAGGAGCATTGGGCCACGGCCAGAACAGCGTATCCCCACCACAGTCAACCCATGCCCCAAGACTGGCTCCTGAGAGCACTGTCAGTTGTCCATTGCCATTGTTGGTAGTCTGTCCCCCAGTTGAGCCACTGGTACAGGTTGTTGCGTTCGTTGTGCAGCCTGCCAGGGCAGGCCGTGAGCCCAGGACAAAGCCAATAGAGGAGATGACCAGGACACTCACACTGGCGATGCTTATCTTGCCAAGTCGAGAAAACTGAAACATAGCTCATTACCCCCTAACAGGCACTTCGCAGTGCAGCAACGCCACACTCCCCTTCACCGTTCATAACCCAGATCTCCCCATATGGAGCAATGCTTTCAATGCTTCCTGTGAGAATGAAGCTCGACGATTTCGCTGCACTTCCCTCTCCCTCAACCGACCCTCCAGGCATCAGCACAGTGAGGTTTGTGCATGGGGGGTTCGTAATGACAAGACCAACACTGGAGGCATCTGACCATCCCTTGGAAACGAGATAGGTGAGGGCAGACTGCGGGACCTGCACCACCTGCAGCATTGAGGGTCCCAGGCAGGAAGGAATGGCATGCACCACACCTCCAGCCTTCATGATCGGATCATACGGAGCCAGTGCACCATCAAGTGCTGCAAGCATGGGTGTATCGCCATACTTCATTGCCCAATATCTGAGCTCTGTAGTTCGAACAAACGCCTGTGCCACTGCTGCAGCATGTGTTGTGCTGACCCCAGGCTGCGCATACACGACACTGGGAGCAGATACGAACTGCATTGCATCCGCACCTGGAACATACGTTGTGCTCGCTGTTGCCCATTCGTATTCAC
>DAIDIX010000093.1:0-5378 GCA_027451645.1 Candidatus Dormiibacterota bacterium
CGAACCTTAATGCAGCTGGCTCGGATCTGTCTGGAGCCACACTGACCGGAACCATTCTCACAGGTGCGAATTTCCGGAGAGCAGTGCTGAAAAATCTTGCAGACACGACAGGTGCAGAATGCACTGGAGCGGACTTCAGGGGTGCTGACCTGTCGGGGACAGATTGGTCGAATGCGATTCTCGTAGGCGCGCATGTATCACCAGACACTGTTGTTGTCGGTGCACGCTTCACACGATCCCAGGTTGTCCAGCTTGGACTCACTACTGAGCAGCGGAAAGGTATTCGCATTGTTCCTGATCCACCTCAGCGTCAGGGATGGTCGATAGCCTAGCAAACGGGAGCGCCTGCAAATCCCTCCACGGTATCCTGATGAGAGAACAGGTCGAAATGATGAGGTTGGATCCATGAATTCGGTTGAGCGATTCCTTGCTGCAGCGCACCGTCAGCCGGTAGATGCCACGCCCGTCTGGTACATGCGGCAGGCAGGCCGCTGTCTCCAGCAGTACCGGGATCTCCGTGAGAAGTACGACATCCTGACCATTACGAGAACACCGGAGCTGTGTGCGAAAGTCACCCTCATGCCCGTGGACGAGTTTGGGGTCGATGCTGCTGTGATGTACGCGGACATCATGCTTCCGCTGTTCGGCATGGATGTACCGTTCAGTATCGATCCGGGCCTTGGGCCAATCATTGCACAACCCCTTCGGAATGCTCCAGCAGTTGCAGCGCTGAGGATTGTTGATCCAAGGGAAGCGACTCCAGACCTATTCGAAGCAATACGGATGGTACGGAAGGAGCTTGAAGGGAAGACTGCACTTGTTGGATTTGCAGGTGCACCCTTCACACTTGCCTCATACATGATCGAGGGACGGCCAAGCAGGGACTATGCCAACACAAAGCAGATGATGTATGCAGAGCCAGCACTCTGGAAACAGCTCATGGACACTCTTGAGGAAGTGACTGTCAAGTATCTCCTTGCACAGGTGGAAGCAGGAGCACAGCTGCTGCAGCTCTTCGATTCTTGGGCAGGAGCTCTTACCCGGGATGCGTTCTCGATGCAGGTACTGCCTACCCTCAAGGCAATTGTCCGACGGGTAAAGGAGCAGTCACAGGTTCCCATAACGTACTTTGCGACGGACAGTTCCCACCTGTATCCGCTTTTCAGCACGCTTGGTGTGGATGTGGTGAGCATTGACTGGCGTACACCACTTGATGAGGCATGGACTGTACTCGGTAGCGAACTCGCAGTCCAGGGCAATCTTGACCCTGCTGCAGTACTGGCTCCCTTTGAGAGTGTGAGGCATGAAGCACAGCGAGTGCTGGATCGGGCAGGCAGCAGGCCAGGGCACATCTTCAATCTTGGCCATGGCGTTCTGCCCATGACTGATCCTGCAATACTCCGGGAGCTTGCGAGCTATGTTCACGAGACAACCCGAAGAGCAGTTCCCGAGGGAGTGCAAGCACGATGACTGCACCCGTAGGAGTTCTCCTTCTCACCTACGGTTCTGCAACGACCTCGCAGGATGTAGCAGCATATCTTGAGCATGTTCGACCCGGAAACGGGGCTCGCACTGAGCTTGTCGAGGAGTTTCAGCGGAGGTATGACAGGATCGGCTCCTCCCCTCTCATACCCATCACTCTCCGGCAGGGGAGACGTCTCCAGCAGGTGCTCGACGCCCGTCATGGTGCAGGTGCATATCACGTTGCTGTCGGCATGCAGCACTCAGCTCCATTCATTGCTGAGGCAGTGGATGAGGTGCTCAGCCACGGTGCAACTACGATCATCATGGTGCTTCTTTCTCCCCAGTTTTCCCCTGTGCTCATGCAGGGCTATGTCACGGCTGTGGAGAAGGCTGTTGAGGAGAGGTCCAAGGACTCGGGTTCCCATGTCCATGTCATTCCACCACAGTCGTGGTGCATGAATGAAGCGTTCATCAGCTGTCTTGCAGGAAAGGTGGAAGAAGCTCTTGCAGCATTTCCTGAGGATGCACGGGACAATGTCCCCATCATCTTCACTGCCCACAGTCTCCCGAAATCCGTCATTGATCGCGATACAGCATATCTTGATCAGATTCATGCAACTGTGAACGGCGTAGCAAGCACGCTTCATCTCGATCCCTCCCGCTGGCAGTTTGCCTACCAGAGTGCAGGGCACACTCCCGAGGAGTGGCTGAAGCCTGATGTGAAGGAACTCTTTCCCATCCTTGTGAAGCAGGGATACGAACAGGTGCTCGTGGTTCCCACCCAGTTTCTTGCAGATCATCTCGAGGTGCTTTACGACATCGATGTTGCTGGTGGTGAGGAAGCTGATGAATGCGGGATTGCCATGGTCCGGACAGCAATGCCAAACGATGATCAGGAGTTCATCGAAGCACTTGCTGATGTCGTTGTCGACCATGCACGGTCGGGGGAAACGCATGCCGAGCCAGTATGAGTCCGGTGAGAAATTCATCCGTGTCATCCAGCTCTACCAGCGGCTCTGCGATACAACAGTTGGACTGACGACACAGCAGCTCTCAGATGAGCTCGAAGTGAGTCCGAGGTCCGTGCAGCGGTACATTGCAACGCTCCGTGACAGTGTCGGCATCGATATTGAGGATGCTGATGGCCGCTGGAAAATGGGTGCGTATTCGAAGCTCCCTGCAATGCAGCTTGACCGGTACCAGGCAGTATCCCTTCTTGTAGCCCTTCGGCTCCTCCACAAGATGCGCCAGGATCATGATCCTGGTCTCGTCGGTGCCCTTGCACAGATTGCACGTGCACTCACCCTGCCCACAGTCACGGAATATGTGGAGCAGACGATTGCTGATGCGGAACGCCGGCCCACACGGCAGGAGCGCCGTGCAGTGGAGCGTGCAGTCATCGATGCTCTCGTTGACAGAACGCAGATCGAGATCAAGTACCGGGACAGTCAGGGCCGTGACTCCACACGTACAGTGGAGCCGTACTTCATTGAGCCACGTCCAGAAGGCAGGTCACTCTACATCTTCGCTTTTGATCATGCCTCAGGTGAGGTTCGCTCATTTAGGATGGACCGCATCGTGCAGGTCCGACAAACGGGCATTCCCTTTGAAGCCCGTGTCCATTTCGATGTTGGTGAGCTTACAGCACAGTCCTGGGGAATCTGGCTCGGAACGGATGGCGAACCGGAGGAAGTGCGTCTGCGCTTTGCAAAGGAAATTGCGTGGAAGGTTCGGGATGCAGTCTTCCACAACTCGGCAGTTCTTGAGGAGGAGAGTGACGGATCGCTCCTTGTCACCCTTCGCGTTACGAGTTCGGTTGAGATGCGGCCATGGATTCTCGGCTGGGGAGGTGATGTCGAGGTGCTTGCTCCAGAGCAGCTGAGGGAGGCTATTGCCAGAAGTGTCCGCGAAGCTTCTGCACGGTATGCGGATTCCTCCACATAGCGACAGACTGCTGTCGCGATGGACTGCAACACTCAGTCCATGAAACAAGCAGCGAGTACCACATTCCAGGAGCGTCTCTCACATCTTCTCGACGTATACGGTCTTGAGGAACTTCAGCGCAATGCTGCTGTTCTCGCTCCTGTCGCAGAGCGTGAGGTGAAGCATCATTCCGTAAGGATGCATGCCAGGAGGAGAAGTGATCGCATGCAGCACTGGAATGCGAATCAGCTGGCATTCACCTTCGACTGCAGGTAGCCATCATCCAGTGCAGTCCACGAATACGGGGGAGTGTGGGGAAAGGCGCTTTTCCATCACTGCAATGGCCTCAGGATGGGAGTCAACGAGGATGAAGCGTCTTCTGCAGCGTGCAGCAGCTTCTCCTGCAGTACCGCTCCCAGCAAAGAAGTCGAGAACTGTATCGCCTTCGTGTGACGAGGTGTGCACGATCCGTTCAAGTATGGCAAGCGGTTTCTGTGTGGGGTATCCCGTCTTCTCCCTACTGTTCGTTGGGACAATCGTGTTCCACCAGACATCGGTCGGGAGCTTGCCCCGTTCAGCTTTCTCCCTGGATACAAGAGATGGAGCCATATACGGCAGCCTGTCCGATGAAGCAAGGTCAAAGGAATACTGCTCCTGGGACTTCACGTAGACGAGTATGGAGTCGTGCTTTGCGGGCCAGCGTCGGAGTGATCTTCCTCCGTAGTCGTATGCCCAGATGATCTCATTGAGAAAGCAGTCCCTTCCGAATATGCTGTCGAGCAGGATCTTGCAGTAGTGCACCTCGCGCTGGTCAATGTGGAAGTAGAGGAGTCCTGTCATGGAAAGGATTCTCCATGCTTCCTGAAGCCGCGGAGCAAGAAAGGCAAGGTAGTCATCGAACCGGTCAGGGTAGGCCATTGAGCTTATGACCTCTTCTTCATACCTCATGCCACTGAATCCTGTGCGCGTTCCTGATGCAGACCGTGTTGTGGAGATCTGCCGCTTCCGCTGCACTGACCCGGTATTGAAGGGAGGGTCGATGTAGATGAGCTGAACGGAATTCTCCCCGAGGTGGGGAAGGATGCGGAGATTGTCACCGTGGAGAATGAGGTTGTGAGAGCTCAGGAGCTCACTCGTCAAATGGGCAATGTCCATGCATCAGGTGTCCATACTCTGGTCGGGAGTGGTTGGGAATCAGTAGTGTATTCATCATGACGAAAACAGCACGCCATCGACCTGAGGCACATGGGGCAGCGTTGCAGGGCACTTCGAGAATGTCGCACGTCCGGGAGTCCCCAAGCCATCTTCTAATGGCAGGGGGAGTGATGCTTGCTGCTCGTGATGGTGGACTGCTGGATCCCTCGCAGTGCAGGGATGGGGGACTCTATGCGCATGACACGCGGTATCTCTCCCGATATGTCTGGTCAGTGAATGGCCGCTCTCCCGTGTGTGTCGAGGAGATGCAGGACGGCTACACGCAGGCGCAGTACCGGTACGTGCTCACTGCAGAGCCAGTTGAGCGTGCAGCAATCGTCAATGCGGTTGCGGATGATGCCCTTCCCACTCTCGAGTGCACCATCACGCGGGAGCTTCGCCATGGAGGCTTCGAAGATACCATGGAGTTCGATGTGCCAGCAGGCCAGCAAGCAGTGCTCGTCATTAGTCTGGAGTCTGATTTTGCAGACCTCTTCGAGGTGCGTACGCACCAGTGGCAGGGGAGATCTGGAATCAGCTCCACATTCGACGGGACTGTACTGAGAACGACATATGTGTCTGAGCATGTCGAGCATGAAACGAGAGTCAGCATTGGAGGAGACATCTCCCAGCCCTCGTATGGGAATGGTGCATGGAGTGGAGTGATCATCTCCGGGAGAAAAGCGGAGATCCGCATTGGTGTGGAAACCTCAATGGCAATACCTGCATGTGCAGATGGCCCATTTTCCCGTGGATTCATACCCTGTACATTCCCTGCCCCGAAGGGGGAGGGAGCA
>DAIDIX010000093.1:5388-7133 GCA_027451645.1 Candidatus Dormiibacterota bacterium
ATCACGTGCAAAGAGCCTGGAATGGAGCACTTGCATCACTCCGGGCTCTGAGAATTCAGGGAATAGGACCACTCCGTCTTCCGGAAGGGGTATTTACGTATGCAGCTGGTGCTCCATGGTTCATGACCCTCTTCGGGAGAGACTCGCTCACAACATCGCTGCAGACCCTCATGAGTGGACCTGAAGCTGCATATGGAACACTTGCAGCCCTCCAGCATTTCCAGGCCACTGATGCAGTCTGTCACCTCGAGGCAGAACCGGGAAAGATTCTCCATGAGGTACGTGTAGGCGAATGGACCCGTGCCAAGAGGACACCCCATCAGCCCTATTACGGTGCACATGACACACCTGCACTCTTTCTCATGCTGCTGGGTGCACTGTGGCGATGGACTGCAGATGCTGCTACCCTCCACCAGTTCGCTGAGGCAGCCATTCAGTGCATTGCGTGGATTGAGCAGTACGGTGACTGTGACCAGGACGGTTTTCAGGAGTACTGGGGTCGTGCAGAAGGAAATGTTGGTGCTGGCGCAGGTCATTTCTCATGGAAGGACAATGATGACAGCATTCCCTGTGAGGATGGATCATGCCCCGAGTACCCTGTTGCAATGTGCGAGATGCAGGGGTATGTGTATGAGGCGTACTGCAGCATGGCTCCCCTCTTTGGCGCCTGGGGGGATCATGCACGGGAGACCACACTGCGCAGTCGTGCACTGGCCCTCAGGGAACAGTTCTCCACTGCTTTCTGGGACAGTGAGAATTCCTGCATTCCCATTGCGCTCGATGGCAAGAAGAATCTCGTGAGAGGAATCTCCTCGAATGCAGGTCACTGCCTCTGGACAGGCATAGTGGACGCTGAGAAGGGTCAGCACGTCGGGAGCCATCTTGCCGATCCAGCAATGTTTACGGGGTGGGGAGTCCGGACACTTGCACGCACCCATCCCCAGTACGATCCCCTTGCATATCATCTCGGTTCCGTGTGGCCACATGATACTGTCATCTGTGCCCACGGTCTTCGACGGTACAGCATGCACAGGGAAGCAGCGGAAATCATTGCAGGAGTGTTTGATGCAACGACACGCTACCCCGACGCAGTCCTGCCGGAGCTGTTCGGCGGTTTTGACCGGAATGACAGTGGAAGCCTCACAGCGTACCCATTCATGAACCGTCCCCAGGCCTGGGCATCAGGAGCAATTGTCCATGCAGTGCAGGGACTCCTCGGACTTGAGCCGGATCTTTCCCGACACCGGGTACGGCTCGATCCTGTTCTCCCAGATGGCTGGGATGAACTCGCAGTAGAGGACATTCCGCTTGGTCCATCCACCCTCTCCGTACATCTCAGGCGGACGCAGGGAGGAAAGGTCCTTGTGGATGCCTCAACTTCTGGCTCCCCGATCACGGTAGAGATCGCTTCAGATCCAATGCAGTAGCCCACCATGGTGAATGGTGGGGGAAAAGGCCTTTAATGAAGTGAGGACTCACATCGAGGGAGATGCACATGGCAGGACCGAAGGATACGCTTACACGGGATGAGGCACGGGCACGGAAGAAGCTCCTCTCGAATATCGAGTACAACGTGCATCTCGAGCTTGCAGATGATCCTGCACGCACAACATTCCGGAGCACCACCACAGTCACCTTCGATGCTGCGACACCAGGCGAGTCGACATTCATCAACCTCGATGCCTCAGAGATTGAGTCGATCGAGCTCAATGGCACAGTCCTGCCACGCAGTTCCTGGAGCAGTG
>DAIDIX010000094.1:0-1068 GCA_027451645.1 Candidatus Dormiibacterota bacterium
TCAACCATCGAATGACAGAGACCCAGACCGCTACCCCATACGGCTTCACGTGCTGCATGTGGAGTGATCGATGTGCCGTTTGCCTCAGCAAAAGCTTGGCAGAAGAGTGCAAAGAAGGATTCCTCATCAATTTCACCCACTTCGAACTGATGCCAAAGATGCTTGAAATGGGTGACATGGTATTCCGAATGGAACGAGGAACGGAAGAATGCGGCAAACTCCCGTGCAGTCTGCTCTTCGATGCATTCATCATTTCTCGGTACTAGGAGCACGCCTCCAACATCAAAGATGACAGCCTGGATCTCCGCAGGATTGCCGAGGTACCAGAGCGGATGTACGTCGTTTGGCGTGTCAGTCGAGTCCACGATCCTCCTTCCCGAGAAGTCCTCCAATGGGCTTTCCTTCGAGAATGTATGCTGCACGGAGCATGCTCTTTCCCCAGTAGCCAGAACTCTGTCCCCCAATATGGGAGAGAATTGCATTCTGCCATCCATCGGGAAGTTCCCCGAATCTGCTCACACCGTTTGCACGATCGATGAGTACACTTCCCGCCTTCTCTGTGCACCACGACTCGAAACGTGTTCTGGGTACAGTATCGAAAAGATCGAGAATTGTGCAGAGTTCCTTTGTTGTCGTGCAGTGCTGTGCCATGTTCTCAAGGAGGTGGGACACCTGGGTCATGCTGCTTTTGCGGAGGATCTCCCAGGGGAAGGTCGGTGAGAATGCAGCTTCCCTGAGATCCTTCAGGACATCCTTTTCTGGATGATGTGCATTCTGGGAGAAGAGATGACGGAGTTTTCCAAGTGATGGAGTAGACATAGGAGTTTCCTTCCAGTAGAGGCTCACCATATCGGGAAGCCGCACTCATTATAGCCGGTGAGCACTCCGGACTTCATGAGAGCTGCCGCTTGCAGTACTACTGAAGGGAATCCTGGGGAGAAATGGTCTTTCCTGCTGGGCCGCTTGAGACCCTCTCAAGGTCCTGAAGCTGGTGTGAAACCCATTTCTCAATGGGATTGCGCCTCACAATGTCCTTCAGGAGTGCGTTTCGCTGTCGTCTCTCTTCGA
>DAIDIX010000094.1:1078-7112 GCA_027451645.1 Candidatus Dormiibacterota bacterium
CTTCGAGAGGCATTGATATCGCATGGTAAAGAGCATCAGCCTGTCCATCCACATCGAAGGGGTCAACGCCAACAGCTCCTTCCCTGAGCTCCTCGAATGCGCCCGCATTCTCGCTGAGAACGAGCACGGCATCATCCTTGCTGCAGATCATCCCCTCCTTTGCAACGAGATTCATGCCATCGAAGACTGGATTCACATAGAGAACATCACACAGCTCGTATGCTGCCACCCCCTTTGGCCTGTTGTCTTCATGTTCCAGCCTGATGGGAACCCATGACGGAGTTCCGAAACGGGCATTGATCCGTGCAATGTCATTCTGTATGCTGCGGAAATACTCCTGGTACTCGGGCACATTTTGCCGTGTAGGAATGAGAAAGGCCCAGAACTCAACGTGCTCACGAAGTTCCGGGTGCTTCTCCAGGAGACGCTCATATGCAAGGAATCCCCGACGGATGTTCTTTGTGAGATCTGTCCTGTCAACACGCAGAATGCATGATCTCTGTGGCCTTCCCGATCGTTCACGTGTGAACTGGTCCCGGTATGCTGCCGTTTCCTTGCTGGCCTGCATCTCTTCAAACTCCCCAGGACTGATGCTGATGGGATATGAATGCACCTCGATACGTCTTCCCCCTGGTGCAATGATGGTGCCCTGTGACCTGTCCACGTCGTACCGAAGTTCCTGTTGAACCGTATCCATGAACTGCTGGGCATCACGCGATGTCTGAAATCCAAGAATGCTGCAGCCAAGCATGCCGTGGAGTATGTCATGCCGCATGTATTTCGGTATGAGTTTCCAGTACTGTGCACCTGGCCATGGAATATGGACGAACTGCTGGATGATGGCATCGGGCAGGGCCTTTCGCACTTCACCAGCGACACAGTAGAGCTGATAGTCCTGGATAAGGATTACTGGGGATGTGCTGGAACTGGAAGCTTCCTCAACAATCGCCCTCGCAAAAAGACTGTTCACTTTCCTGTAGCCTTCGTTCCAGGACCGTTCCAGCTCTGCAGTATGCGTAGGACCCTGCGCAGCATCCCAAAGATAATGCTGCAGGAACCAGAGCAGCGGATTGCTCACAACGTTGTAGTGATCGTTGTACTCAGCTGCAGTGGGCTGCACAAGACGGATGCGATATGTCCTTCCATCCGGGGAAGCTACACGTCCCCGTGACTGCTCAAGAGAGGCCCTGAGGAGTTCGTCACCAGGAGCGCCTGCACCAATCCAGAGTGAGCGGGTTGAACTGGCAAGTTCACTGAGCGCAGTAACGAGTCCGCCAGCGCCCATCACAACCTTGCGGTATGGCATGCCTGTGGCAGGATCTACCAGTTCCTTGATGGAAACAGGAGCACGATTGGCGGCTATGATGAGCGGTCTGTCTCCAATGAGACTGCGGTACCGCTGTATAACGGATTCTCGTGTCACGATCCCCACTGTACGTCATCGACATGGACAGAAAACGGACAACTGACCTGTTTCTCGCTGTAGCCGCATTCACAACTGCAGCGTTCCGAGGTTACTCGCCCTGCAGCAGTGCCAGCTCGCGCTCCCGTTCGGACTCGTACAGCTCACGCGTGATCCCTGCATGTGCAAGAAGCTCATCCGATGGCTGAACGGGAACAAACATGTCTTCAGTAATGTTCTGCCCTGATGAACTGAAGTGCTCCATGTACATCGTCATTGTGCCCGATGCTGAGTGGAAGCCAACGACATTGCCATCTGGATCCATGCCAAGCTGCTCATAGACAAATATTGGAGTGACGAAGACATCGTCACCATCAATGCCTGTTATCTCCGAGATGTTGACGACCTTGCGCGTGCCATCACGGAGGCGCGTCTGATGAACGATAATGTTGATTGCTGATGCAATCTGCTCCCGGATTGCCCGTGATGGGAGTTCAGCACCACCCATGAGCACAAGCGTTTCCAGTCGAGGAATGACCTCACGGGCTGAGTTCGCATGGATTGTCGTGAGTGAACCGTCGTGACCAGTGTTCATTGCCTGTAACATGTCGAGTGCTTCTGGTCCACGGCATTCTCCAATGACAATCCTGTCCGGACGCATTCGGAGGCTGTTGATGACAAGGTCCCTCATTGTGACCCGCCCTTTCCCTTCAACGTTTGCCGGGCGGGTTTCAAGAGGAACAACATGCATCTGGTGGAGTTTGAGCTCTGCAGCGTCCTCAATGGTGACAATGCGTTCATCCGGCGGTATGAAGTCGCTCAGAATGTTGAGTGTCGTCGTCTTGCCCGAACCACCACCTCCACTGACTGCAATATTGAGACGCGAGTTCACTGCTGCCTGGAGATACTCCATCATTGCCTGAGTCATAGTGCCATTTGTCACGAGATCCTGGATTGTCAGGGATTCCTTCTCGAACTTTCGGATGGTGATTGTCGGACCCTTGAGAGAAAGCGGTGGAATGATGATGTTCACTCGGGAGCCATCCTGAAGTCGGGCATCAACCATTGGAGAGGATTCATCAATGCGGCGCCCCATGCGGGCTACAATTCGGTCAATGATCTGGAGCAGCTGTGCATTGCTGTCAAACTTCACTTGGCTCTTGCGTATGACACCGCTCTGCTCCACGTACACGTTCTTTGCAGAGTTGATCATGATGTCAGTGACTGTGGGATCCTCAAGCAGCTCATCAAGCGGACCAAGTCCAAGAACATCGTGCTCAACCATCTCGACAACACGCTGCCGTTCGGTTCGGGAGAACACGATGTTCTGTCGAGCAGCAGCCTCATTGACGAGGTCCTGAATGCGCTGCCGCACAAGATCTGACTGCTGGGAATTCGTGCGGCCAGCCATTTCCTCGACAAGGCGGTCATGCACATCCTGACGGAGATCGATGTAGGTGTTCTCTCCATCCTCTGCCCCTCTGGCAGGCTTGCCAGGTCCAAGTCGACCAAGAAGACCCTTCCCTTTTGACTGGTCATTCTGGACTTCGTCGGCCATACATCCTCCTTGCTGCACAGCCATGCGGGCATCGTGCTACGAGATCATGCTACCTCACAATCAATTGGACTGCGTGTCACACGGTGCAACAGTTTCGTTGAACGTGTGTGGCAGACACTGCAAGCTCAGTCAACTGTCCCGAAGTATCGGTCTCCGAAGTCTCCAAGTCCTGGAAGGATGTACTTCTTTGCATTGAGCTCACGGTCAATGACTGCTGTCACAATTGCCACATCAGGATGCTGCTCTTCAATGGCACGGATTCCTTCAGGGACTGCCACAATGCACGCAAGACGGATGTGCTTCGCATTCTTCTCCTTGAGAAGTTCAATCGTCTGGATTGCGGACCCACCAGTTGCAAGCATTGGATCGAGAATAATTGTCTCAGCATCAGCAAGATGCGATGGAAGCTTCTGATAGTAGCTTCTGGCAATGGCTGTCATCTCATCACGTTCTAGACCGACGAAACCCACTTTGCTCTGTGGAACGATATCGCTCATCGCATCAAGCATTGCAAGTCCTGCTCGCAGTACGGGAACGAAGATGACATTCGTATTGAGTCGATGTCCAACAGTCTCTTCGAGTGGTGTCTGTACTCGTACCTCTTCCACAGGAAGATGGTCAAGCACGTAGGAGGCAATAAGGACAGTGATTGCCCTGGCATGCCGACGGAATGCATCAGTTGTTGTACCAGCATCGCGAAGTATGGTGAGCGAGTGATCGATGAGCGGATGATGGACAACTCGGACCTGTCTCTCAGCTGCAGTAAGCTCAGTATTCACAGCCTCTCCTTCACGTGCGTTTTCCACTTCCCGATCAGGATACCAGCAGCAGTTCACCAACTGTGAGTGAACGTGTTGAGAAACCTGCTGCACATGGAGTGGGCTCATACCTCAAGTGGAAAGAGCTCACTGCATGAATCAATGGCACGGATGAGATTCACTTGAGCCCACAGAAGTCCCACATGATCATTCGGGACCCAGTGTCCATCTTCGAGAAAGAATGCCTCAGGTATGCGCCACTCCCCGGATGGAAGTTCCACTATCTGTGCGAGCGCTCTGTTGAGATAAAGCACTGCATGCTGGTGACCGCTACTGCCCTGTGCCACATAGTACATCGCCAGGAGTGAGTCGAAAAGTGTCCATTGGGCTTCATCCCCCGGGGTGAGGAAAGCATTCCTCGTTTCCATGTCGGATTCATCGCTGAAATCGCTTGCACGAACCCCTATGGCAAAGTGGGAACGGTAGTCGGGTGCCCAGTAGCTGTCCCCCCGATACCGCGCAATGCCAATTGTTCCCACTAGCTCTGCCTCAACATCAGCAATGATCCGTGCAGCCATCTCTCCTTCCACGACGCCTAGCGGTTCAATGAGACCAATGAGTGCAGCATCAGTTGCTCGCTCGTGCAGTCCCCCACGAGTCTCGTAGGGCAGAATGTTTTCGAGTGCAGCCTGGCCTGCCGAGAAGAGCGCTGCAGCCCGTGTGCCGTATGGAAGGCAGGGTTCAATTGCACGAATGCCAGCTAGTACAGTACCGATACTTGATGCATTGCATTTCTTCACCTCTTCCCAATGACCGCTGTCCGCATCTTCCCAGTAGCGGATGTGTTCAAGGTACTCAAGGATCCGATCAAGCAGGTGTATATCCTTGGGGCTGAATGCAAGGATGCCTTCATGTACAGCTGTGCCCATAAGCAGGAGTGCATAGCCGATAGAATCGTTCTGGGCATTTGCCCACTCTGAACGGGGTGCTGAGGCGTCCCCCGCAAAGCGTGATGGAATGCGAAGCTCATTCGGAAGGGGAATATCCCGAGAGGCGATAGCGCGCTCTATCGTTGGCAGGGCTTCATGAAGGGCATGCAGGACACCTCGCACTGCTCGGGATGACTGTACCTTCTCACCGTGGGCAAGCAGCCCAAGGGCAACACAGGAACTGTCTCGGAGCCATGCATTTGCGTATCCGGTCTTGTCATCATCAAGACTTGTCTGTATTGCAGGAAAGAGTCCACTTGCAAGCTGCGGAAATGCGAGACAGCCATGAGTATCAAGGGCTGCAAGCAGCATTGCTGCATTTCCGCCATCTGAGAGGAGCTTATGCAGGGCTGGCGCATGCCAGACAGTCTCGTGGGAAAGTGGCCCCGTCACTGTCGAACTCCTGTCAGTCGCTGGTAGGTGGCAAAGAGTGGATGGTGCACATCACGGTCTGATGCAGGGGGCATGGGCTGGCGTGCAAGGATGTCTGAATGTCCGGAACCGTGTTCGAAGCTTGCTGATTGGGTCATCCCGAACTCTGAGCCGTAGTAGATGAGTTTCGGCTGATCGATCGCAAACTGGAGTTCGATTGCCTGGGATATGCGTTCAAGATCATTGTGTCCAGTCCAGGCAATGCGGTCCAGATCGTGATTGTCGAGCTGGGTGACTGCAATGGCAGATGGAGGCAGTGATTCGACATGATGTCGTATCCGTTGCTGTGTCACCTTCCGTGATTTCCTGCCACTGACAAAGTCAACAATAATCTCCTGAAAGGTGAAATCGAGAAACCCGTCAAATACGTCTTTGTAGGCAAGCATCAGTGCATGATGCTGCATGGGAAGGCTCCCATGTGCACGAAGATCTGAGACAGATATCGGGAGTGCGAGGAGGTTCCTGTGCTTCCTGAAATCCACTCCATGGAGATTTGCCTCTGCAAGAAGGAAGACTTCAGGTTTCACAGCAATCATGGAATCACGGAATGCTCTCCAGAAGGCTACTGGGGGGCCAATCACATGGTCGAGTCTCAGGGCATCGATATCGAATGTTGTGAGCCAGTACTGTGCAGCCCCGATGAGATAGTCCCAAACATCTTCGTTGTCAAAATTGAACTGCGGAAGAACGGGCAGGTTTTGGAAACACCGATATGCATCGGGGTATGAAGTGAAGCGGAACCAGTTTCTGTACCTGCTCCCGGGTTCTGACCTTGCCTCAGTGAAGAAGGGGTGGTGGACTGAGCAGTGATTGGGAACAAAGTCGATCATCACACGGATTCCCCGTGAATGAGCACCTTCAACCAATGAACGGAGGTCCGCATCCGTTCCAAATC
>DAIDIX010000095.1 GCA_027451645.1 Candidatus Dormiibacterota bacterium
AAAATTCAATCGCAACTTGCAGGACTACGCAATGTCTGGGTACTCGCATCCACCTCGAACCACGTTCCTTGCAGAACGGAGACGTCAACGCCACCAGCGCAGGCAGCGTCGCATCATAGCCATTGGCACTGGTGCCTTCTGCATTGTCCTCATTGCCATAGCAGCTGTACGGCTCCATACGCACACACCCGTACGTGTATCGCATACAGCAGCAGCTGTCGTGAAGCCGTCTCCGACACTGGTGCATGCTGTGAGCTACACAGCAGCTGAATCGGGACAGCTTCCCTGGTCACTGCGAAATCCAGGGAGCCACTTCACTGTCCTTCCAGCAGCATCAGGAAATGTCCTCTTCATTGTGGGGGGCAGTACTGCAACGGGCTCGACATCGTCCGGTGTATTTGCCCTTGACACTGCTACTGGCAGTCTTGTGGAAGTGGGCTCACTCCCGCATGGAGTGAGGGATGCATCAGGAAGCAGTGCAAACGGCACAGTGACCATTGCTGGCGGCATCTCGCAGGGAAGTGCAAGCAGTACAGTGCAGTCATTCTCCAATGCCTCTGGAGCAGGAAGTCCATTTCATGCTACTGGACTCGCACCGCTTCCCCATGCGCGTGCAGATGCAGCTACTGCCGCTTCCGGCGGGAGAACATATCTCATTGGCGGACAGGACGGTACGCATGTTCTCAGCAGCATTCTCGAGCAGGAGCGCAGTGGAGCATATTCACCTGTTGCAACACTCCCCATTCCAGTGCAGGATGCCACAGCAGCTTCCCTTGGGGGAAAGATCTACATTTTTGGGGGAAACACGTCCATATCTGGCACTCCAGGAACTCCCACTGCTGCAATCCAGGTCTTCGATCCTGCCACGGGGAAGGTGTCCATGGCTGGTTCCCTTTCTGTTCCACTTGAGGGTGCAGCAGCAGCAACACTGCAGTCGACAATCTATCTTGCAGGTGGACAGACTGCTGGCCAGGGAGGAGTGACTACTCCTGCAGCCATTTGGGCTTTCGATCCTGCGAAGGGTACCATGCTCCAGGCTGGCAGTCTCATGGTGCCCGTTGCCCATGCCGGGTATGCTGTCCTGAACGGAAAGCTCTGGATCATCGGGGGAGAGACTGCACCTGGCACAGCAACATCCGCAGTCCAGATAGTCACACCGAATGCAACCTTTGGGACAGCAGGTGATCCTGGAGCAGGCACGCCATTCTTCGGGTCCCAGCTCCTTGTTGCGGATCAGGACAATGGCAGGCTCCTGCTCCTCAATGCTGCCGGGTCCATTGTGTGGCACTTTCCCTCTTCCACATCATCACCAGCACCGGGATTCTCAGCAGATGACTCCTTTTTCGCACAACAGGGCAGTCTCATTGTCACAAACCAGGAATTCAACAATGTCGTTTCCACCATACGCTATCCCTCAGGAAAGATCATGTGGTCATACGGGCATTATGGTGTTGCAGGCTCAGCTCCCGGATACCTCAACACTCCAGATGATGCGTACCTGCTGAAGAATGGCAACATCGTGACTGCGGACATCCAGAACTGTCGTGTCGTGTTCATCAATCCCACAACCAATGCCATTGTCAACCAGATTGGAACGACACGGGTGTGCAGGCACCACATGACAGCTCCCATCTCGCTTGGAGCGCCAAACGGGGACACGCCTCTGCCAAATGGCAACATCCTCATCTCCGAGATCGATGGTTCGTATGTCGATGAATTCACGCAGACAGGAACGCTCGTCTGGTCGGTGCATCTTCCCATTGCGTATCCCTCCGATCCCCAGCAGATCGGACCGGATACGTATCTCATTGCCGATTACACATCGCCAGGCGCAATCATCGAGTTCAATGCTGCTGGAAAGATCCTGTACCGGTACCAGCCCACATCAGGGCAGGGAATGCTCAACCATCCATCGCTCGTCGAGCTGCTGCCAAACGGCATCTTCATGATGAATGACGATGGGAATGACCGCATGGTCGCAATCGATCCTGCCACAGGAGCACGGGTCTGGCAGTATGGAAAGACTGGCGTTCAGGGATCCGCATACGGGTATCTCGACGATCCGGATGGGTTCGACATTCTTGCTCCAGGCGGCCTGACCCCAACGCATCCCGGAACAGGCTGAGCCACAGCTATCCGCATGAAGCTGCAATGGCCGGTATACAGTACCGGGAGATGCTTCAGAGGCACCTGAGCGGGGGGAGCGGGGGGGTCAGGATGATGCACGTATCGAACTGAGTTTCATTCCCGTATGATGCACCTACAGCACGCGTGAATTCTGCAGGAGAGACAATCCATGGATGCATACCCCCAAGGGGGAGGGTTTCAGAACCAGAGTGGCTTCGGCATGCAGCAGGGGAGTGCCAATGCGGGCGGGCGGTCCCTGGCAGGATGCCAGGTGAGCATGGCAGTGGGCTTCGTACTCATTGGACTCGCAATGCTGGCATTTGGCATATTGAGCTTCGCCTCCTATCAGCAGCTTCATGCATCCCATGCGACAGCAACAGGGACTCTCAGCAACTGCACCACGACAACCACGGATAATCATGGTGTGACAAACACATCAATCTCCTGTACTGTCACGTACACAGTGAACCGGAGCCACTATTCTTCCGTGATGGTCACTGATACAGCCACAGGGAATGTCACTGTGTACTATGATCCCTCCTATCCATCGAATGCAGAGACTGCACAGCAGTACTATGGCATCAACTCGGGCATCTGGCTGATTGCCATTGGAGCCGTGTTTATCCTCATTGGCGGGATAGCAGCTGCCTCTGTGCTGCTTCTCAGAACGCGGACTGGACAGTAGCAGTCGGAACCCCATGCCAAGAGGCAATGATGCAGTGGGATGACACGGGTGATTCTGCATGGACAGTGCCAGTGAACAGACGAGCTATGCAATGGGTACAATGATGGTGTCGCGCTAGATGGGGAAGTAGCGGTGCCCTGTACCCGCAAGCCGCTATAGCGGGGTTGAATGCCTCATTTCGGGGTTCAATTTCCAGGTCTGCTCCGCCTATCTGATGATGACGATCAGGTCCTATGCAGTCCAGCCTTGTGAACCCCGTCAGGTCCGGAAGGAAGCAGCGGTAAGCGATGTGTCTGGAGGTGACGTAGACCACCTGGTCCGAGTCAGGTGGACGGGTGAGCGCTGGGGAGTGGACAACAACATGGGGGCGCGACGCTTTCTTTTCACGCGTGCAGGAGCCACAAGGTGACGCAGTCCCTCTATCGCCGACACAGGTCCCCGACATTTGCAGCCCTTATCGGGCAGGAGCATGTCACAACGACTCTCCGCAACCAGGTGAAGGGAAAGTCGGTGTCCCATGGGTATCTCTTCACGGGAATCCGTGGTACAGGGAAGACTTCTGCAGCGAGGATTCTCGCACGGGCAGTGAACTGCCAGGACCAGAAGGATGGAGAACCATGCAACTCCTGCGAGTCCTGCATGGCCATTCTCGAGGGAAGGGCAATGGATGTCATCGAGATCGATGCAGCAAGCAACCGCGGAATTGATGAGATGCGGAGTCTCCGGGAACGGGTGCATTTCCTTCCTGCAATGCTCACAACGAAGGTCTACATCATTGATGAGGCGCACATGCTCACGACTGAGGCATGGAATGCCTTTCTCAAGACGCTTGAGGAGCCGCCGGACCATGTGGTGTTCGTGCTCGCAACGACAGAACCCCAGCGTGTTCCCGAGACTGTCCGTTCCCGTGTGCAGCGGTTTGACTTCCGCCGTCTCTCACTTGGTGAGCTCGGGACACATGTCGCACGCATTGCGAAGGAGGAGGGCAGGGATCTTGATGCAGGTGCAGCGGATGTCCTTGCCCATGCAGCGCATGGGAGTGCCAGGGATGCGCTCTCGCTCCTCGAATATGTCGTTGCATTCGTTCCAGAGGTGGATGGCCATGTGACATCCGAAGCAGTGCGTGCTGCTCTCGGACTTGCAGATCCTGCACGGATTGCAGGCCTAGTCGAACGTCTTGCAGCACATGATGCAGCAGGACTCTTTGCTGCCCTGGACGAGCTTTTCGAACTTGGTGTTGACCCACGGCAGGTTGTGCGTCAGGTGGGAGATCTCGTGAAGTCCTGTGCACGTTCTGCACTTGTCCCTGCAGTGGAAACAGTGGAGGGCGTGGATCCTGCACTCATTCCTGCATCCCACTGGGTGGAGCTGCTTGATATCTTCCTGAAGGGCGAGGCATCGCTTCGCCATGCTTCAGATCCGAGAAGTGAGGTGGAATATCTCTTTCTCACAGCATTCGTGTCGTTCAGTGCACAGGATCACACGGCTGCAGTGCAGTCCTCACCCCCTCCTGCAGCCTCTCACCCTGTGAGGGAGCTCCCAACGCAGCCACATGCACCTCATGTCGAGATGAGTCAGGAGACTCCAGCACAGACCATGCACCAGGAAGTGGCAGCACAGGTTCAGCATGCTCCTGGAGCAGGAGGAACACTGCAGGGTATAGAACTCTGGAAGCAGGCTGTGGAGCGAGTGCAGCGCACGGATGCAATGCTTGCAGGCATCATGAGGGACTGCACAATGGAGGGCATGGAGGGGGGAACCCTGAAGATCCGGCCATCGTATGCATTTCACTTTGCCAGGCTCAATGTACCTGAGAAGAGGAATGCACTCCTTGCAGTCCTTGCAGCACTCAATCCTGGAGTGACAGATATCGAGATTGTCTTCGATGCTGATGCTGTGAAGGAAGCTGCATCCTCAGCACCTTCTGCTGACGAGGTTGCCAGGCAGGTCACAGATCTCTTTCCAGGAAGCCAGATCACGAAATCACGGTTACGGGATCCCTCGTTCGAAACGTCGAACCGGAGTGCAGACCAGTCGCCATCCCCTGCAGAATAGGGGTGGATACCAATTCGGAGGAGCATGTTCCATGAGTCAACAGGCAAAAATGATGAAGCAGCTGCAGCAGGTTCAGGCACAGCTTGCGAAGATGCAGGAGGATCTTCGCAACCTGAGTACAACTGGTGCTGCAGGCGGGGGTGCAGTAAAGGTCACAGTGAATGGCCATCAGCAGGTGACAGCTGTCGAGATTGCCGAGGAAGCCCTTGAAGAGGGTGCAGAGATGCTTGCAGACCTCGTGATGCTTGCCTGCAATGATGCACTCAACCAGTCACGTGATGCTGCCTCGCAGCAGGCGCAGTCCATGCAGCAGGCCCTTGGCCTCCCTCCAGGACTGTTCTAGCAGGGGTCACCAGCACGTGCCGCTCATTCCTCCATCCGTAGACCGCCTCACACGTGAATTCGCAAAATTTCCTGGAATTGGCGCGAAGACTGCGCAGCGTCTTGCCTTCTTCTGTCTTCGGGACATCGATACCCTTCCGGGAGAACTTGCAGAGGCGCTGCTAGCTGTTCGGGGTGCAGTGGGACACTGCCACATCTGCGGTTTCATAGCAGAAGGCACAACCTGCGAGATCTGCAGCAGTGCAGCCAGGGATCACCACATCCTCTGTGTCGTGGAGCATCCTCTCGATGTGCTTGCAATAGAACGGAGTGGGGAGTTTCATGGTGTGTACCAGGTCCTCTGGGGAGCACTCTCGCCCATAGACGGGATTGGGCCTGAACAGCTGGGCATTGACCGTCTTCTTGAACGGGTGGATGCGGATGGCATCACTGAGGTGATGCTTGCCACTGATCCGGATGTTGAGGGAGAGACGACTGCCCAGTTCATAGCAGAGATCCTTGCAGCTCGTCCTGCTGTACGGGTGAGCAGACTTGCCTACGGTCTTCCTGTTGGGGCTGATGTCGAGTATGCAGATGCTGTGACTGTTGCCCGTGCAATTGCTGGGAGGCGGGATCTTTCACAGTAGTGTCCATGAGTGGACAGGGTTGCCACTTGACAGTGCATCCACCATTCCTGAATCGTGATAGGTGGACATTCCCCAACAATGCAGGAATGTCCACACAGAGAGGAGCGAATCCCGCATGATTTCGTATTTCCAGGAGCCGTTCACGAACGATGAGCAGGCAACGCTCCTGCAGTATGTGAGCAATGTCGATGAGCCTGTCTTTGTGCTCACCAATCTCCCTCAGGCAACTGCTGCAGCGCTCTTTGCACGGTATAGCAGGAGTCCGAAAAGTCTCCGAAGACTCCTCCTCGATGAGTTTCTTACAGAGCATGACCATGCACAGCAAGGTGATGCGCCCGATGCAGTCGGCATGGAGAGGGCGACAGATCTCTTCAAGCGGGTTCTTTCTGACTACGGTGATGACTCTGTTGCACAGCTTGCCATGGTACAGATTGCCTGCGAGCAGGTCTCACAGCTCCTTGCAAAGCAGCTTGAATGGGGAAGGCTTGGAGCATATCTCGAACAGTCAACACGGTACATTCCCTATACGGACAAGCCGAACGGCGCGTACCGGTATGTCAGGGATGAGGCAGTCATTGCAAGTCCAGCTGGCAACACGTATGTCGCAGCAATGGACAGACTGTTCGATACCTACTGTGCAATACTTCCGGAACTGAGGGGTCATCTCGAAAGGGTTGTCCCTGAGGAGGAGGATGGCAAGGCACGCATGATAGCCATCCGTGCACTTGCGCTCGACATTGCCCGTGCACTTCTCCCTGCAGGCACGGTGAGCAATGTGGGCATCTGTGCCTCTCCCCAGGCACTGGAACAGATGGTGTACCGCCTTCGGGCACATGAACTCCCTGAGGCACGGTTCTATGGAGACCGCATTGCATCGTCCCTCACTGCGACAATTCCCTCGTTTGTCTCCCGGATCAACAGGCCCGAGCGTGGTGGAGTATGGCAGGAGTATCTTGCAGAACGGGATGCTGCAGTCCGTTCTGCAGCCCGCAGCTTTGATGCTCCCCAGGCTGCGGTGGGCGAGGGCCCATCGATCCGGCTTGTGGCATGGGATGCGGATGGAGAGGCCCGAGTGCTTGCAGGCTCGCTCTACAGCGCATCAACCCGGAGCTTTGATGAGCTCCTTGTGGAAATGAGGGATCTT